>DATEBC010000083.1:0-6917 GCA_035288065.1 Sedimentisphaerales bacterium
CGGTAGCTTTGAAGGCGGGCTGCAAGCCCGCTAAAGTCAAGAAATTCGAAGCACGAAATGCGAAATTCGAAACAATATCGAATGCTCAAAATGCAAATTCTCAAAACAAAAACGCCTTAGCGCATGAGACGCTGTTTTGAGTTTTCGTAATTCGGATTTTGGATTTGTTTCGGATTTCGATATTCGAATTTCGAGTTTAGAATACTGAATTTTTCGCCAAAAAGCGATGGATTTTCTCCCATTCCTCGAAGGGGACACTAACGGGTTATGCGGCTTGATTTGAACAGATTGTTGAATGCTCTGGAGTTCTTTAAGCTCTGGCCCCTGTCTCTGGCGGAGAAGTGCAGGCTGGCCTTCGGGGCGGCGGTTATCTTCATTCTGTTCCTTGCGCTGCTGCTGCCGTATATCTGGATGGGCCAGCTCACCCAAAAGGGCCTGCTCGACAGCAACAAGGCGAGAGCCAAGACGCTGTTGTCGCGGCTGCATTTCCGGCTGGCAGACTCCACCCAACCCACCCTGCCTCAGCTCAATAGCGAGGGATTGTCCGCCGATGTCAACAGCCCCGAAATACGATGGGTCAGCTTTGTGAAACCGGATGAAAAAACACTGCCGCAGCTTACCGATGATGAAAACAAGATTATCGACTCGCTTAAAGCCGGCGACGCGGGGGACGACAGCATCACGGTAACCGAATCCGAAGGCGCGTATCAAAGCAGTTACGTGCGAGTATTCAGAGCGAGCGAGGCGTGCATCACCTGTCACTATCCACAGGGCGCCGGGGGGGCCTTCTCGCTGCATCAGCCGATCGGGGCGGTCCTTATTCGGTCTCGCGGAATCGGAACGGAAATAAGCAAGACGGTCGCGCTGAATCGCATCTGGATCGGCGTCTCCTGGCTGGTGGGCGTTACCGGCGCGATCGTCGCCTTCTACTGGATAACCCAGCGAGTAATTCTGCGCCCGGTGCGTCAGCTTCGCGCATTGGCCAACAACGTGGCAGAGGGCAACCTCGACACAAGAAGCTCCATCGCCACGCGCGATGAATATGAGAAGCTTGCAACCGCCTTCAACAACATGCTCGACCGTCTCCAGGCCGCCCAGGAGAAACTGCGGGAGGCAAACAAGCAGCTCGACGCCAAAATTATAGAGCTTTCGGAGCGCAATATTGAGCTATTCAAGGCCAACAAGGTCAAGGGCGAGTTCCTCGCCAATATCTCCCACGAGTTTAGAACGCCTCTCAATGCGATTATGGGCTTTGCTCAGGTCCTCCGCGACAAGCCCGGGGCGCTCAAGAGCGACAAAAGCAAGAAGTACGCCGAGAACATCATCACCAGCGGCAACAGCCTGCTCAACATGATCAACGACCTGCTCGACCTGGCGAAGACCCGTGCCGGGAAAATGGAGCTGCACGTGGAGAAGACTTCCGCCGAGCAGCTATGCGAAGGCCTGATCGCCTCGTTCTCGCTGCTGGCAAAGAAAAAGAAGATCAAGATGAGGCATACTGTCGATCCGGCTATCCCAATCCTCACGACGGACATGGGCAAAGTCCAGCAAATACTTTACAACTTCCTCAGCAACGCCGTGAAGTTCACGCCGGATCGAGGCACAATCATGATCGAAGCGAAAATGCTCGACGAAAAGACCGTTCGCTTCGCGGTGAGCGACACCGGCTGCGGAATCGCCGAAGCCGACAGAGAAAAAATCTTCGATAAATTCAGCCAGGTTGACGGCTCAATCACCCGCGAATCCACAGGCAGCGGACTCGGACTGACCATCAGCAAGGAGCTTGCGGGCCTCCTCGCGGGAAACATCGGCCTCGAGAGCGAGCTCGACATCGGCTCAACATTCTGGCTCGATATCCCCGTAACGCTCATCCCGGAAAAAACTAAGACTGCATAAGCACCGGTGCCACGACAGCATGCTGTGAAGATCAATGCAGTTCCCATGCCCATGAAATGGTTTTTTGCATCACTCGCTCCTCCCAAAAAGGCTACTGCGGCAGTAAAACGCACAGGTCAGTCATCCAGTGATACGCCGATTACCGGACAGTGTTGCGCCGAGTGCTGCCAGACCCGCTCCGCCCATTATCACACCCACTCCCACACCCACTCCGATACAGGCGGCAATTGCGCCAGCTTGCTTTATCGCATCCGAATTTCTGACTGCAAACCGCTTTGCTTTTCGCCGTAGAGGTTCTACTTCCCTTAATTGTAGTTCGCGCATAAGCATCGATAACATTGCTCCAAACATTTCAAATTCGGGAGAGTTCTCAGGTAGCTCAAGAGATAGCTGCTCAAGAGCAATAGCCAGGCCCCCTCCCAGTTGTTGCAGGAGGTTTGTAGGTGCTAATTCGATGAATCTTCTATATTCTTCCGGACTAATCGTTTCTTGCAGTGTTTCCATCGTTAATCTCCTTGAAAATCTATCGGTTACTATTGCTTTTCAGGCCCTACTCCGGGCACGACTAATTCTCACGTTATATGCTTGCTTTCTGCTTCTTGGCTTCGTTTTGCATGGTCTTATAAGCGGTGGAAAAGCGCCAAGCGAACGGTTCTTTTTGAATAATCTCAAAAAAACTATATGCAATTCATAGCCCCTCTGATTTTGGACGATTAACCTAATCATCGACCCCACAAGGAACTCCCAAGAGTACCGTAGCTGGGGGAAGAATGACTGGGAAACGACCATGAATAGTCGTTCCAGTAGCTTGGGGCGCTCCGGTCAAGGCTGGGCATTCGCCAGGAGTAGCTTTCCGAATAACTCGGCGTGCGTCTCGTGCCGGTGGTTCCGGTGTACGGGTTAACATTCGGGTAGGTGCTCCAATTGTTCCTGAAGTTGCCGTCCGGGTTGGAGCGGTAGTGAGGTTGAACGTAGGTCCCGTTACTGCGATAGTAGCCCCGGATACCCACGGCTGCTCGGGCGGCGGCGGATGTTACGCACATTACTACCAGCACTGCCACAATTGTCATCAAGCGTTTCATTTTTGTTCTCCTTAAAATCTTTTTGGGTTTTTATTAACTTTTTGGTTCTGTCTGCCGAACTTTTCCGTTCTACCTATGTAAGCGGGGAAACCAGGCGAGCGCACGGGAATTTCGTTGTTTTTTGTTCCTCCGGAAGGTAAGATATGCTCATAACACCCTTAGAAAGAAGAGGTTAGCGAAATTTGAGCGGTAGTCTTAACTACAAGACGCAGCGTTTGGTTTTACTTGCGAAGCAAGGGGATGAATCGGCATTGCAGCGGTTGTGCGAGGTTTACGGAGAGCGAGTGCTGCGGATAGTACGATTGCGCATGGGACAGGAGCTGCGGTCCAAGCTTGAATCAATGGACCTGGTGCAGGATGCGTTCATCTCTGCTCTGCGGGGATTGGAAGACTTCACCTATCAGAATGAGGGGGATTTCCTGCGGTGGTTGTCCAAGATAGCAGAAAACCGGATTCGCGATAACTCAGACAAATTACACGCGGACAAGCGTAACATTCGCCGAGAAATTCCGCTTAATATTACAGGACAGGCCAGCAAGGACAGCTTCGTCGGGACCGTTGGGCCGATAGATTTTGCCACGCCGAGCTTGATAGTGTCCCGACGTGAGGATATGAATAAGCTTGAGAACGCTATGGACAAGTTGAGGCCGGAGTACAAAGAGGTGATTATCTTGGCGAAAATGGAAGGGCTTTCCGGCCGCGAATTAGCAGAAAAGCTCGGTAAAGAACCCGGTGCGACCAGGGCGCTTCTTTCTCGTGCGCTGGCTGCACTCGCGGAAGCATACGGGGAAATCTAATGCCCGAACCGCTCGATGACAATCAAAAGAGTATTATCGAGAAGGCTGTGCGGCAGTTCATAGATGCCCAGTTGGATGGGCAGACGCGGAACATAGACGAGTTTGCCAGGCAATATCCCGGCCTTGAGGAGCACATTAGCCAGAGAATACGGAATTTGCAGGAAATCGATGGCCTGTTCGCCGACCTTATGCAGGCCGATGAAAGCAACTTGGAAGATGCTCGTGGGGCGGACAATCTCATAGGCCATAGACTCGGAGATTTCGAGATACTGAGCCTCATTGGGACGGGCGGGATGGGGGCGGTTTTTCTTGCTCGACAGCTTTCGCTCGATAGAGACGTGGCATTGAAAGTCATAAGCGATATTAGCGGCGGCCGCGGCAACAGCCTGGAGAGATTCAAACGAGAGGCCAAGGTGCTCGCGAAGGTCTCCCACCCGAATATCGTGCCCATCTACGAAGTCGGCCAGGATGGGCCTTACTCGTATTTTGCGATGGAATATGTCAAAGGAACTTCTTTGGATAGAATCCTAAGCGCCATTCGCAGCGCGGCTCCTGGTGTCAAAGCAAGTCAGGTCATGCAGGAGTGTTTGCAGGACCGGGTAAGTGGTTCTGAGGATAACCGGCAGACCCCAGGCGGCACGGAGATAGATGCGGACTACATCATAGCTATAAGCAGGATAATCATCAGCGTGGCATCTGCTCTGGGCTATGCCCATGAAAAAGGCGTATTGCATCGTGACGTGAAACCGTCAAACATTCTCATCGACGCGACCGGGATACCAAAACTTGTTGACTTTGGCCTTGCGCGGGCTGAAACCCAACAGACAATAACTGTCGCCGGTGAGTTCTTTGGCACGCCCAGCTATGTCTCGCCGGAACAGATTCGCAAGCCTGAAACGGTGGATTGCCGAAGCGATGTATATTCGTTGGGGGCCGCCTTCTACGAGTGTTTCACCCTGCACCCGCCGTTTGAAGGTGATACGGTGAATGAAACCTTGACAAGGGTGATCTCCAGAGAGGCTGTCCCACCCAAGAAGTACTGCCCTCGACTTTCAGCCGACCTCAATACAGTCCTGCTTCACGCCCTTGAGAAGTCACCTGAAGATAGATACGCCAGTGCCGGAGATTTTACCGCTGATATCGAGAATGTTCTGGATTTTAGACCAATCGCGGCGAAAAGGCCAAGCATTACGAGACGGGCGTACAAAACACTGCGCAGAAGCCCGCTGAAGGTCGCAGTTATCATTGCTCTTGTGATGGTGGTTATTTTGGGCTATGTGCTCGCCCACACGCACACGCGGGCTTCTGCGGAGAGAGCATTTAGCCTCGGACGGATTAAATTTGACGCAGGAGAATACGAAGAAGCTCTAACATACTTTGAGAAATCACTGAGAGAGAATCCAGGCAACGCGGAGGCCTACTGCAAAGCTGGGACGTGTTACCATATATTGAGACAGTTTGAAAAAGCCCTCGAAGCGTATCAGAATGCCATCCGATTGGACCCGAATTTTGCGGCTGCATATCGAGGGCTCGGAAATGTGTACGTCTTGCTACATCGTGATGAAGATGCAATAGAAGCGTACAAGCGGGCTATAAAGATAACGCCCAAGAACACTGAATTGTACGTGGGGCTCGCTGATATATATGCAAGTGCAGACTACCCTGACAAAAGCCGTGAGTGCTATGAACAGATTGTGGAAATAACGCAGGACATTGCGCCAGCAGGCATACAATCACACTATTATAGCCTTGGTAGGGCATATAATAATCTTGGTCGCCATTTGGAGGCCACCGTAGTTCTCAACAAAGCCGTCAGACTCAATCCAGATTTACCCTCTGCATACTTCACTCTCGGTGATTCTTACGAAGAGTTGGGCGAGAGGGAACGCTCCATAGCAGCTTTCGAGGAGGCGGTCAAAACGTACAGGCGAGCTATTAAACTCGACCCTGGCGACAAGGTAGCGCACGAATTTCTCGCACACTCCTACGAAAGGTTAGGGCGTTACGAAGAAGCTCTTGAAGCATACAAACAGGCTATAGCAATAGAACCTAACGATCCTGGCAATCATAGTTCTCTTGGAGGTGTTTATAAACAGTTGGGATTGTACGAAGAAGCCATAGAAGCCTACAGACAAGCTATCAAGATTGATCCTAACTATAATCACGCGAGAGCCTATTCCTACCTTAGTTCCGCCTACCGTGAATTAGGTCGTCACGAAGAGGCATTACAGCCTCTCAGACGCTATTTGGAGACAAATCCCAATGACGCAACCTCCTTTGGGTTCCTCGCTATGCTCTATAGGCAGCTTAGTCGTTACGAAGAAGCAATAATAACTTACAAGAAAGCTATTACGATTGATCCAAATGACGCGAATCTATACGGATGCCTTGGGTATGCGTACTTGGACTTAGATCGATACGAAGAGGTAATAGGTTCTTTTAGTCGCGCTGTCGAAATAGACCCAAACGAACCCTCCAATTATTTGCCCCTTTTGGTAGCCTATGAAAAGTCGGATCGTTACGAAGAAGTAAGGCAGACCTGCAAAAAGGCCATTCTGATTGATCCGAATGACGCGAAGACATACACATTCCTTGGGTCTGCTTGCAGACAGTTAGGACTTTACGAAGAAGGAGTACAGGCGTTCAAACAGGCTCTCAGAATTGATCCAAATTATGCTGATGCTTACCTCCACCTTGGCCATGTTTACTATGCCTTGACTCGTTATGAAGAAGCGATACAAAGCTACAAGCAAGTGGTTGAAATTGATCCAAATCGTGCTGATGCTTACTATAATCTCGGTTACGCCTACTCCAAGTTAGGGCGGTACGAACAAGAGGTAGAGGCTTATAGACAGGCAATCTCAATTGATCCTAATGAACTGTCTTCTTTGAACAATTTAGCATGGTTGTACTCCACTTGCCCGGAAGACGAGTTTCGCAATGGGAAAGCAGCAGTTGAGTTGGCCAGGCGCAGTTTGGCACTCCCCGTACCTAATAACCACGGCTCTCTTGACACACTTGCCGCTGCTTATGCTGAGTGTGGCGATTTTGAGAAAGCGATTGAATATCAAAAAAAGGCGATAGAGCTTGCAGGTGACAATGCCAAACCCGGATATGAAAAGCGTCTGGCAGCATACAGAGC
>DATEBC010000084.1:0-2753 GCA_035288065.1 Sedimentisphaerales bacterium
GCCCTCATAAAGCCACCCCTTGCCCGCACGCAAAGGCAGATTGCTCGTCGGCGCCTCGCTGGCCTGCGTCGAAAGCCCGCCGTTGTCCGACATGAATATGACAATCGTATTATCCGCGACGCCGAGCTCTTCGAGCTTGCCCATCACCCGCCCGACGCTCTCATCGACGCTCTGCACCATCCCCGCATAAGCGGCGTCGTCCTGAACCATCCTCGTCCTGTATTTTCCATAGACCGGCGTAAACTTCGGCCCATCCGTCGCGGGCAGCTTCTCGGCCTTGGTCTTATACTTATCCATCAGCTCCCGCTTCGATTGTATCGGCGTATGCACCGCATAATGCGAGAGATACAGCAGGAAGGGTTTGTCCCTGTTCGCATCCAGCCACTTGAGCGATTCGTCCGTCAGCCGATCCGTCAGGTACTCGCCCTCGTCCCCGCCCGCCGGCATCTCCTCCAGCGCGCGATTGCCCCCCTTGTACGGATAGAAATAGGTTGGTGGAGAACCGGACGAATCGCCACCGATATTAACGTCGAATCCCTGCGCTGTCGGATAGTAAGGCTTGTTGCCCAAATGCCACTTGCCCACAAACGCCGTCGCGTACCCTGCATCCTTCAACGCCTCTGCTATCGTCACCTCCTCTAAATCCAAAAAATGCTTGTACTCGGTCGGCTGGTCGGGACCGCCTATCCACTGCGTTATCCCCAAGCGGGCAGGGTATTTCCCCGTCAAGATACTGCCCCGAGTAGGCGAGCAGACCGGACAGGCCGCGTATGCATCGGTGAACTTCATCCCCTGACTTGCCAGCCGGTCAATATTAGGAGTCTCATAAAACCTGCTCCCGAAACACCCAACATCAGTCCACCCCAAATCATCAATCAAAAAGAAGACAAAGTTGGGCTTCTTGCTCGCCGTGCTTCTTTTTTGTCGCGCACTCGCACACCCCGGCACGGCGACCATCGCCGCACCAACGCCAAGCCCCTTCAAGAAATCACGCCTGTTCACAATGTCACTCCCTGTTTCAAAAAATTCGTGCTAATTCGTGGTCTATCCTACTTCTGCTTACCCGAATATCGCCAAGCCATCTCGAACATCCCCTTCATGCACTTAACGCATTTGGCGTAGTGCATCGCCTTTATCTGCTCGATAGCTTCCTTGTTTGTCTTGAACACCGTCGAAATCTGTTCCTGATACTGTCCGTCAACAATCGGCATTGTCTTTCTCCTTTCCTTTCTCTGTGGCAAAGCTAATCCGTGGTTCCTTTTACTATATGCTCAAGCAGCCCGCCGTCGTTGATAATCTCGACTGCGAAGGCTGGCAGCGGCTTGAACTTCACCTCGGCGCCGGTTGTCCTATTCTTCACGTACCCGGCTTCGTAGTCGATCTGGACCTCGTCGCAGTCCTTGATATGCTCCAGCGCCTCGGGCGATTCGATCAGGTAGAACCCGCAGTTAATCGCATTGCGATAGAATATCCGCGCGAAGCTCCCGGCGATAACCGTCTGCACCTTCGCCCCGCGAATAGCCCAGACCGCATGTTCCCGCGAAGACCCGCACCCGAAATCATCCCCGGCCACTATCACGTCGCCAGGCCGGACTTTTTTGACGAACTCCTTATCGAGGTCTTCCATACAATGCCTCGCCAGCTCCTGCTCATCGTCCGTATTCAAATACCGAGCCGGTATAATCTCGTCGGTATTGATATGATCCCTGTTATATACATGTGCCTTACTCATAATAGTCCTCTTTTTCAACCACAGATTACACAGATTTAACACACAGATTTCACAGATTTCTTAGGCGGTTAGTGGATTACTCTCTTGTATTGCAGGGAGCCGGCCCCAAAATTCAGGAGCAATCCCAGCTTCAAATTTGTTGACTTCAGGTAATTCAAAACCTGGGCCTTGTCTATCCCCGTCAGATCTTTAGTCGCTTTGAGCTCAACCAACACGTCGCCTGCCACCAGGAAATCGCACACAAATTGTTTCACCTTTGTGCCTTTATAGAAGACATCGAGAGGCTTCTGCCTCTCAAAGTCGATATTTTGCAGACGAAATTCGACCACCAGTGCTTCTTCGTACACACTCTCCAGAAACCCGCAGCCAAGCGTGTTATAGACTTCCATAGCTGCGCCAATGATTTTTCCCGTCAACTCTTTATGTGGATATTGCTCTTCCAAAAGACTATTCCTCAAACTCTATATGAATCGAATCTGTTCTATCCATTTTTCAATTCTTCAAAATCTGCGTTAATCTGTGCCAATCAGTGAAATCTGTGGTTAAATATAGCCTCGAGGGTCGGCCAGTTTTCCTTCGATCGCGCTTGCCGCCGCCGTCGCCGGGCTGGCTAAATAGACTTCGCTCTTTGGATGTCCCATTCGCCCGACGAAGTTTCTGTTGGTTGTGCTGACGCACTTCTCGCCTTCGGCCAAGACGCCCATAAACCCGCCTAAGCACGCCCCGCACGTCGGCGCGGAGATTACGCACCCGGCGTCGTAGAATATATCGAACAAGCCCTCGTCCGCGGCCTGCTTCCATATCGTCGGCGTTGCGGGCACTACTATCGTTCGGATGGCGACCTCTTTGCCTCTAAAAATCTTCGCAGCGATACGCAGGTCCTCGATCCGCCCGTTGGTGCAGCTTCCGATATACGCCTGGTCCATTGCTCTGCCGGCGCACTCGCTTATGGGCACGCCGTTGCTCGGCAGGTGAGGCACCGCAACCATCGGCTCAATCGCCGAGCAGTCAAATTCCTCGA
>DATEBC010000085.1:0-7594 GCA_035288065.1 Sedimentisphaerales bacterium
CCGCAAGAGCGCGTGGGGACGGTCGTGGGGCGGGAACTGGCCGATTGTCCCGATGCCGGGCGGCGATGATGCCGCCGATCCGCGAAAGTGCGTCAAGCTCGAAGGCGGCGACGGGGCCTCGATAAACGTTGAGCCGTGCCATCCGGTCGGACTGCGCCCGCAGAAGCGCTATGTCCTGAGCGGGCGATTCATAACCGATGGTCCCAGCGGTCTGCGGATGCAGTTGTCGCACGGAAGCCCGCCGCCTTTGTTTGCCGCTGCGGCCAACGGCAAGTGGACGGAATTTCGCCACGAGTTTGTCGCCGGCGAGAATACCTATTGGCTCGGCAGGCTGGCGTTCGGCCTGGCAGGTTCGGGAAAGGCCTGGCTCGATAATCTCTCGCTCAAGGAAATCGACGGGGCCGCGGAGCTGCTCTGGGAGGCCGACGTAAACCGCCCTGAGAGGGGCTGCTACAACCAGGTCGATTGCTTCATTCTGGACAAGGTCATCGAAGCCGCCGAGCAGAACGGCATATACCTGATGCTATGCCTGATTACAAGGGACCTCTATATGGACTCTCTGTCGAAAGTCGATAGCGACGAGTATCGGCAGGCCGTTCAAGATGCGCAGAAGTTCATGCGGTATGCCGTGGCGCGGTGGGGATACTCCACGAGCGTCGGCGCGTGGGAGTACTTCAACGAGATGGACCCCGCCAAGCCTGCCGACCGCTTCTACGACGAAGTCGGCGAGTATCTCGAAGAGATCGACATCTACCGTCATTTGCGTACGACCAGCACGTGGCATCCTTCAGCCAAAGACTGCCGGCACGGGCGAATCGATATCGGCCAACTGCATCACTATATGCGGACTGAGACCAAAGAGGATTTCAAGGACGAGGTGGCGGTAATCATTGAGAAGACGCGCTTCCTGAGAGAGCACGCCCCCAATAAACCCGTTCTGATTGGCGAGTTCGGCCTTGCCACCCCCAAGTGGGGCCAGAGCGAATATATGAAGCAGGATAAGGAAATGGCGCATTTTCACGCTTCGCTTTGGGCCTCGGCTTTCGCAGGCGGCTCCGGCACGGCCATGTTCTGGTGGTGGGACCAGCTCGACAGGCTGGATGCCTACGGCCACTATCGCCCGTTGGCCTTGTTCCTCAAGGGTGTCTCGTTTTCGGGCCTCGATCCGATTAAGGCCGCGTTGTCCGAGAATGATTCTCGAATCCTGGGCTATCAGGGCCGGGATTGTGCCTACCTCTGGCTGTCCAATCCGAAAGCCACATGGTGGAATCTCGTCGTGGAAAAGCAAGAGCCGGCCGAGATTAAACCTGCCGCGATTGAAATCCAGGGGCTGGCTCCCGGCGACTATTCTGTCGAATGGTGGGACACCCGGACCGGAGCCGTTGTCCGAAGCGACCGAGTCTCATTCACGACAAGCACATTCACAACAACAGTCCCTGCTTTCAAACGGGACATTGCCTGCAAGATCAAACGCCAATAGGCCGCAGAAACGCGCAGGGTGTGCAGAATGAATTTTGCACGCGCGGAAAGCTATTGACGCGGGCAGGAAACAGTATTAAGTGTTACGGGGTAATAGTGCCGTTTCTAAAAACCTTGTATTACTTGTGATGGCTGGTTGAGTCATTCCGACCGTAGTCCCGACGATGTCGGGACGAAGCGGAGGAATCTATTCAAATAGATCTCTCCAATTCGCCCGCAGATTCGGTCGAGATGACAACGCCGGATTTTGGGTGCGTCAGCAATAAGGAGCAGCGTTAATGGCAGGTGGTAAGTTGGGCCAGCCCGGATGGGCTTTTGACCGTTGTGCCGTCATTGTGGCCCACCCCGACGACGAGACATTGTGGGCCGGAGGCACGATTCTTCTGCATCGCGAGTGCAATTGGATGGTAGTGGCCCTGTGTCGAAAGAGCGACCCGGACCGCGCCCCCAAATTCGCCGCGGCGATGCGTGCGCTTAACGCCTCGGGCGCTATGGCGGACCTCGACGACGGTCCGCAGCAGTCTCCTTTGGACGCTCGCTGCGTACAGCAGACCGTACTGGATACGCTGCCGTCGGATCGGTATGATCTGATCGTCACGCACAGCCCCTGGGGCGAGTACACGCGGCACCTTCGCCATGAGGAAGTCGGCAAGGCCGTGCTGGCCTTGAGAGAGGCGGGGCGTTTATCGGCCAGGGAAGTGCGGCTTTTTGCCTACGAAGACGGCGGAGGCGAACACCTTCCTCGACCGGTTCGAGATGCGGATGTGCATGTAAGGCTGCCGAATGAAGTATGGCAGGAGAAGTACCGTATCATAAACGAAATATATGGTTTCGCAGCCGAGAGCTTCGAGGCCGGGACAACGCCAAGAGAAGAGGCCTTCTGGTTCTTTCGCAAGCTGCTCGTGCTACGTAGCCTACTTCGCAGAGTACCAAAGGCCAAAGACTCACTTTAGCGGGAATTGAAAGATGAAAGTATTGGTTTTGTACGATTATCCCCCGTCGCCGGGGGGGCTGGCCACCCAGGGCAACCTGCTGCACAAAGGACTCGAGCAGATGGGTGTGGACGTTCACTCAGCACATTTCGAGTCGGCACAGGAAAAAGAATGGTACTATCGGTGGTTTGAGCCCGACGTTGTGGTCGGGGTAGGGTATTGGGGCCACGCACCCCACTTGGTGCTGCATCCTCAACGGTATGGCGTTCAGCCCGTGCCCTGGCTCGTTGCGGACGGCTACATGGCAGACTACCACGAGATTCTCAACGCCCTGCCTCTGATTCTGGTAACCTCCAAATGGGTCAAGAAGGTCTATGTGCGCGACGGGCTCAACGGCGAGAATATCGAGGTGCTGCCTGTCGGCTGCGATACCGATGCTTTTGTCCCTCGCGATAAGAATGATCCTAAGGTCGTTGCGGTGCGTGAGGCCCTGGGCGTTGCGCCGGATCAGATCATGATCCTGACGGTTGGCGGGGATGCGACCAGCAAGGGCGCCCAGGAAGTGATGCAGGCCCTGGCGATCAACGATACGAAGGCGCCGGATTGGAAATACGTTTGCAAGGTCTGGCCTCAGCCCCGAACCGAACAGCAAAATTTGGTGGACCTGCAGCTCGCCGTGCAGTTGGGGATCGATAAGAGCGTGGTTTATACGACAGGTGTGATATCGCGCAATTTTATGCCCTATTTGCTGGCGGCATGTGATATCTATGCAGCGCCTTCGCGGTTGGAGGGCTTTGGAATGATTCAGGTCGAGGCCGGCGCCTGCGGTAAGCCCGTTATCGGGATAAAGGCGATGGGAATGCTCGACACAATGGTCCACGGAAAAACCGCTCTTCTGGCAAGCGTCGCCCAGGAAATCAAGCTCAGGGAGGCGACGGTAGCCGACGACTCGGGCCGCCACGAAGGACGCCGGGTCGTCTTTAAGAAAATGCGAACAGTTGACTATAGGGCCAGCGTGCACGACATCGCAAATTACCTTATGGACCTGATGCAGAACGCCAAACTGCGAGAGAAAATGGGCCGGGCCGGAAGAAAACGTACGGTCGAGTTCTTTGACTATCGCGTAGTGGCAAAGAGGTTCGTCCAGATTATCTCCGACCGGTTGGGTATCTCCTGAGATGGAAAAGCGCGATTGGAAGCTGGTGTCGCGTGCGCGAGCCGCCGCGTTGCAGGTGCTGCTGCACAATGTGCACGGTCCCTATCGCGGGTTGCCGAGAACTGCGGGCTGGGGCTATCCGGAGCCTTATACGCGGGATATGATGATCAGCTCGCTCGGCATCCTGGTCTCCGGCAACGGCAGACTGATGAAGTCCTTGCAGCGAGTGCTCGATACGGCCGCGGCCAACCAGAGCAGGCTCGGACACATTCCATCCCTCGTCCATGACAAGGAGGACCGGGGCGCATCCGATTGCACGCCGCTTTTCCTGATGGCTGCGGGTATGTTTCGCATAGCGACCGAGCGCCCGGATTTCCTCGAAGAGGCCGTCGCTAAGGCAATGACGTGGGTGGAGCACCAAAGCCCCTCGGATCGCGTGCTCGTGGCCCAGTTGCCGACAAGCGATTGGCGCGACGAGCAGTGGGTGCTTGGGTACGGGCTGTTCGTAAACACGGTGGTCTATACATATCTGTGCCTTTTCGGCCACGATGAGCGGGCGGCAACGCTGCGAGAAATGATGGGACGCTTCGCCGTAAGGGAGGAAAGGCAGCAGCGGCACGTCCACGAGGGACTCGTGCTGCGGTACAAACCTTATTACGCGATATGGTCCTACAAGGTCTATTGCAGCGAGCGCTTCGACCTGCTGGGCAACAGCCTGGCTATCCTATCGGGCATAGCGGCCCGTTCGAGAGCGAAGGAGCTTGTCAAATGGATCGAGGCCGAATGTAAGGCGTTGCGCAAGAACGAGGACCTTGCCGTAGATCTTTCGCCCAACTTTTTTCCCTATATCAGGCCCGGCGATCCCGACTGGATGCCGAGATACGCGCGTTACAATCACCCGGGCGAGTATCATAATGGCGGCATCTGGCCCTTTGTCTGCGGCTTCCACATCGCCGCCCTGGTTGCCGCCGGTCGATACCGCCTTGCCGAGAAAAAGCTGCTTGGGCTGACAAGCCTTATTCGAGGCGCTCGAAGGGCCGACGTTGAATTTGGTTTCAACGAGTGGTATCGCGCTCAGGATGGGACGCCTCAGGGGGAGGATTGGCAGAGCTGGTCGGCCGCAATGTACTTGTACGCCGTTGCCTGCGTCGAGCAGCGCCAAACACCCTTCTTCGACCACGTCCGCCTCCAGCAATCTGCCCCAGACTAACCCACTCTAACAAAACTCAACCTGTCATTCCGAGCGAAGTCGAGGAATCTATTCAAACAGTTTCGCTTTGCCCCTTAGGGGCGAAGCGATTCCTATTTTTGAAAAAGAAACCTTCCTCTCTGTTCTTCCCGCGAAAGGCCTGCCCCCTCTCAACGGGGCCTGCCCCAATCGCAGCTCCCTTGTCACCCCGAGCGCAGCCGAGGGGTCTGTTCACTTCGATATTCGAAATTCGGTGTTCGTTATTCGATATTCTTACGCTTATGCCTCGCCCATTGTCCCCTGGTATCCTGATACCCACATCCTGTTCACCTGGTCCCCTGATAACCTTATGATTCCCTCCCCGTTGTCATTCCGACCGAAGCCCCGAAGGGGCGAAGCGGAGGAATCTATTCAAATCACCAGCCAGCCCCTTCGATATTCAAGATTCCTTGTTCAATATTCGATATTCCCTCCCAACCTTGACAGGCTCACCCTCCCCGAGTATAGTATAAACCGAAAGCAACGAGGTCTTCACAATGGATGCTCTCGCCAATAGGAGTCTTGTCACCGTGCGCGATGGTAATAGTGTAACCTACGTGATCGACGGCGATACCAACAAATACACTCAGATCGGCGGGAGCAGTCCGGAGTGCGAAGCCTTTCTGGCCCCCGGAGATTGGAAAATGTACCGGACACCTTTAATTATCCCCAGTAAGGTGACACATGATCTCAGGCTATGGTAGCCTGAAGGATTGCTGGTGCAACGTACAAGACCACAAGATGTGAATCGAAAGGCAAGGACAAAGATGGGCCAAGAAGCCAAAATCCGAACACTCAAGGGAATAATTGAAGACGCCTTCAAGGACATTCCCTATCCTGGCGATCACAATATCGCGAGTGAGGATCACTGCTTTGAGTGTTCCGAATTGGCGCAAGCGTTCAAGGGAAAACGCTGGCAGGATATAACATTGGAGTTTCTTCGCAAAGGCCTGTTGTCGGATGGCCTGCCTTTATTCGAACCTGCCGCTCTGCGGTATTACTTGCCTGCCTATATGGTCGTTTCGCTTGAGCACTATATCGAAGCTGATGTGATCCCAGACTTTATACTAAGTATGGTAGTCCCAGATTCGACAGAGCCCGACTCGTTCTTTCTCGAAAGATTTGAGCCCCTGACGTCGGACCAGAAGCGAGCTGTAAGATTATTTCTCGAATACTTGGTTGACGGATGTCCTGATGATTGGTCCGGCCGTGATGATGGTCCTTTGCAAGGGATTGAGAGATACTGGGGGAACTATTGAAAACTAAGGAAAACTAGAGACGGAGGAATTAAAGGTGTCCGGTACATTTTTGGGACAACGGACAAAGACGCCTACACATACGAACACGACTACGACAACCGCATCACAAAGATAATCAACCCCGGCCCGACCACCGTCGCTGAGTGAACCCTGATCACAACCCCCAAGGGGTGAAGCCGAACGGGCAAGAATCCAAATACGCCGAAACAGTGTTAATCTGTGTAAATCCGTGTCAAAAAAATGGCTATGCCGTGGCTTAACCACAGAATCCGTCAGTTTGAATAGCTTACTTGCGACGGCTTCAGCCGGTCCTTTGGATTGCCTCCAGGGCCATAGCAGCCGGCTGGGCCAGGTCTTTGTCGCCGGCCAGGGCGGTCAGTTTTTCGACGGCCTCTTTACCGCCGAACGACTGCAGCTCCTGGATCAGGTAGGCCTGGACGCCTTTGGGTCGGTCGCCGCCTATTTGCGACGCCAGCGTAGCGCCGTAACGCCGCTTGGCCCTTGCGTTGCCGGTATTGCAGACGTGCAGTCCGAGGCAGTGCAGGGCGTAGTGGGCCTTGACGTCGTCGCCCTTGCCCGGCTCGACCAGCATGTCGATTATGCCGAGGATACTCTCCCGCCCGCCGTTGTGGATTTCGGCGATGGCGCCCTCGATCTTCTCTTTATCTATATTCGTGCAGTACATGCCTCTTTCGTCCGGGTCGGGCATTCTGGCGACGAGGTCGGCAAGTTTCTCTGATACGTTTGCCATGATTATGTTCCTTTCTTATCTTGCCTAACGAGTTCTGCAAAATTGCAGGTTAGGCCTATATTGTTGAAGAAAATCGTCTCTGTGATTTTCTTCAATAATCAACCAACCTCTTGTTTGACAATATGTTCGTGTTAAAAAGAAAAAATCAAGAACGGATTTTTTCTTTTATTAAGTAGGCCTAACCTGCAATTTTGCAGAAGCCTTATCTTACCTATAGCAATAGTCCGGTTGGTGTTCTCACAGGTGCCAGGGCGCTCTCATCGGCTGGTTGACGAGGCGATTGGCCTCTTCGTCGCCGATGACCAGCTCCTTAACCGGGTCGTAGCGGAGTTTCCGCCCGGTCCGGATAGCGGTATTCGCAAGGTGCATCAGCGTAACTGCGCGATGGGCCGCCTCGGCGTGGCCGCCGGGCTGCTTTCGCGTACGAACGGCATCCGGGAAGCTCACCAGCGGCTCGGGATCCGGCATATCCTTTATCTTCTGCTGGTCCTCTGCGCTTAGGTCGCTCAGGCTCACGCCGCGATCCTCTTTACGGTTGTAAGCCTCGCCCCATTCGTTGCTCTCGAACGTGAAGGTTAGCCCGTCGGCGTATTTCAGCTCGACCCAGCCCCACATCCCGCACGCCTCCGGATGCGCCGGCGGGGCGTAGGCCTCGATCTCGACCGGGCTGGTGTCGTCCTTCGCAAACGTCCACTGCACCGGGTCGTAATGATGCTGCCCCATATCCGTCAGCCCGCCCCCTTCGTAGTCCCAGTATCCGCGGTGGGTGCCGCCGAAGCGGTGCGGATG
>DATEBC010000086.1:0-4329 GCA_035288065.1 Sedimentisphaerales bacterium
GTATTATTGGTCGCCTCCCCACTAATCGGCCCAACAGTCCCCCCCGCCGACACGGTAGTGTTTCGAATATCTGTGAACCTGTGTGTAACGGGCGCTTCTGCATTGATACGACCTTGGGCAAGAATATAAGGGTCCAACGAAAAGAGACCGAGTTCCGGCGACTCAAGGTCGAGAGGTCCTACGTCTAACTTAACACCCCCACTGGCCTTGAGCAGCGTTGAGACGTTCCAACAGATGTCCAATGATTTGCCTGCCTGTAGTTCGCCGGTAAACATGAATCCGCCTTCCACATTGACGAAGGGGCCTGCAACGCCATATAATTTCAACACCAGTTCCGGCGTGAGTGAAACAGTGGCCTCTGCGTTGCCTGTGATAACGGGCTCTATGAAATTGAAAGACTTGTTCCAACCTCCGCGGACGTCCCAAACAGGCTCGCGGTCTATACTATAATCCAGCGTATAATCTATACAGAACTGCTGCCCGATACCAGTTGTGAAAGTGCCATCAAGCCTGCCGTAAGCGTTCGCCGAGATCCCCAATTGCGGAACGATTACAATTGGACCAATCCACACTGCTCCTATATCACTTTCCCACAGTGTAGCGGACCCATCGAAGTCTCTTTCGCCGGTCGCCTCCAGGACAACCTTTAGTTGTTCATCGATGTATGGGTCAAAATGAGCATACACCAATTGGAAGTCTACGATCTCGATTCCCAAACAAAACTCGATGTAAACATCAAAATATGAGTCGACTGTCCTTATGAGAACACCGTCTTGATCGTACAGGACAGCATCGAGCGACTCAAATATGTCACGCTCAAAACATCCTCCAATGTAGCCCTTTTCATTCGAGCAGCAAAACAGCCTTACCTGTGCTTCCAGTGACAAATTCTTAAATGCTTCCGTGAGCAATGCAGGCTTTGTCTGAAGAATAAGCGCCCCATCTTTTTCACTTGCATCCACAACCTTAACTAATAATCCTTCGGGGGTATTGGCCGAAACGCCACCAATAAGGACGGTGCCTTTCTTCAGCTTGCTCCTCAGAGTTTTGCTCGTGTGATCAATAGGAAATGCCAACGACCGGGACTCTTTGTCGACAGCCGCCAACATAAGCGATTTCTCGTCGAGCATAATGGCATTCTTGCTCAGCTCGCTCTCAGATCTGTATAGGGTGACCTCGTGGGCCACTGTCTGGCCAGAAACAGTGCTCGATTCAATCAGTACTTGAATCCCTACGCTAAGAACTACAAGCACCACTAATCTGGCAAACCTACTCATCTTAAACATTTTGGGTCTCCTTTCCATAAAGTGGGGATTATTATATACAGCCCAAGCATTCTTTTCATATCTACCGTGAAGTATCCCACTTGGCTCCATAGATAGTACTCTTGGTCTCGACAAAGCTCATGATATTCGACCGCCCCAAACACTCCTGCTTATCCCTGCAAGGGGGCACGGCCGCCATTTTGTGTCGAAGCTGGCTCGGTCAAAGCTACTGGCTAAAATTGTATCCGTAGCCGCAGTCAATGCAAGGACTTTTTCAAAAGAAGGCTCTCATCCAAAAAAGTTGGTGAATAATAAAGGCTGTTTTGCCTTAACTCTTTTGGATTTAACGCTTTAAGGCAACAGCATGTATAGGTATAATGTCATTGCTATCGGGGAGGATAGGGCAACGCTGGGAAGTCCGCCATAGGCGGAAGCGCCTCGATAGCGGCATACAGCATGGGCCGGTATCTTTCGTGGTACCGCCCACTTAATAGTACATATATGCTGTTGCCCACAATGCGATAAATCCGTCTTCTTCACAGCCTTAGCCCATAAACTAACCTTAAACTAACCAACTTTTTTGGAGTTGAACCGAAAAAAAATCTCCACATTCACCCCTGCCGTCCTTATGTGCTTATTCCTTATGGACTTATGCGCTTCCCCCTTTGTGTTAATTTGTGCCCATTCGCGCGTCAGAGTGCTTTGAAGTAACTGTGTTCTTTACACTCTGTTCTGAGGACCGGATTTGTTCATCTTGAGAATTGGGCAAGCGGCTAATACTTTTTTCTTAATCTTGCCGCCGGGATGTTCATGAGTTTGCGGTATTTTGCGACGGTTCTTCTGGCGAGGTTTTCGATGCCGGCCTCGGCCAGTTTCTTGCGGATTTGGTCGTCGCTGAGGGGTTTGGCCTTGTCCTCGGCATCGATGATCTGCTGCAATTTGGCCCTTATTGCCTCCCAGCTTCGGGCGTGGCCGGTGGTATCCTCCATCCCGCCGCTGAAGAATTTTCGCAAAGGCAGGACCCCGGCTGCGCACTGCATGTATTTCCCGGCGACCGCACGCGATACAGTCGCCAAGTGCACGCCGACCTCATCGGCGACCTTGGACATCGGCAGAGGCTGAAGGTATAACTGGCCCTTCTCGAAGAAGTCCTTCTGATACTTGACAATGGCCCTGGTCACTCGCAGCAGCGTGCTCTTCCTCTGCTCGATGGCGTCGATTATCCACTGTGCCGAGCGGATGTTGTCCTGGAGAAACTTTTTTGTCTTCTCGGCAACGCCGGCGTCCCTGACCATTTTCGAGTAGTAGTCGCTGACGCGCAGGCTCGGCAGAGACGAATCGGCCAGGCGAACGGTGTATTCGCCTGCGTTTTCGGCTTCTTCAACGATTACGTCGGCGGTGACGGGATGATTGAGGTCCGGCCCAATCTGCAGCCCGGGCGACGTGTCCAGCCGGCTCATGTGCTCTACGGCGCGATTGACCGCCTCAATGCTGCAGTGCATCTTGCGGGCGATTTCAGGCAGCCGATTCTCGAGAAGGTCTTCCATGTGGTCGGTGACGAGGCGAATCTCGAAGCTCATATCCCCGCTGCTCTGCGCCATCTGGATCAGCAGGCAATCCTGGAGGTCCCTGGCCCCCACGCCCGGCGGCTCCAATTGTTGGACAAGCGGCAAAGCCTCTTGGAGGTCGTCGAGTGTAAAATCGTTCTTGTCCTTGTTGTGCAGTTGTTCGAGCCGGACGCTCAAATATCCCCTTCGGTCGATATAGTCTATGATCGTATTGCCGGCCTTCTTCACGGCCGGCCCGGCATCCACAAATCGCCACTGCTCGGCCAGATGATCGTGCAGCGACTGTGGCGGCGCGGCTGTGTTCTTAATGGCTTCGAGCTTCCTGTCCGGCTCGTCGTTCAGGGCCCGCCTGCGGTAGGGCCCGGCCTGATCCATATAATCCTTATAGTCGTGGAAGTCGTCGCTGATGCTGTCAAGCCGCTTGAAATCATCGGCCTTGTTGTTGTCCGTATCGACGACAAGGTCCTTCTCGCTGATATCCTCGCCTGCATCGTTCGCAGGCTGCCGATCTTCGCTTTCGCCCTCTTCGTCGGCCGGGGTCTCGACCAGCTCCAGGACCGGATTGCTGTTGAGCTCCTGCTCTATTCTCTCCTGCAGTGCGAGGATGGGAAGCTGGAGAATCTCCATAGACTGGATCATGTGCGGAGCGAGCTTGAGCCTCTGCTCCATCCGCAAAGTCCCCTGCATCTCCATCTTCATAAAAGCACCCGGCTTGAATTCATTGCTTTTAACACCTGGCCTGCTCTTCTCATTGCCCGCCGCCTAAGCTATATCATAAGCGCGTAGAATCACTTCGTCAAGAACCTAAGGCCGATCAGGAAAAACGTGCCGGCGCCGGCCGGGAAAACTAAGAGCACCTAACAAAATGAGAACTTCTCCTGTGTCATTCCCGCGAAAGCGGGAATCCAGAGAACGAAAGACGCGTGAGACCTCATTTTGTTACAGGCTTGCTCTGTTGAAAAGCCCAAGGTTAGGTCATTCCGAGCGGAGGACCATAGGGCCGAAGTCGAGGAATCTATTACAGATTTCTCGGCTCGCCTTCGGCTCGCTCGAAATGACAGCCTACAAGATTTTCAACAGAGCAAGCGCCCAACAAAGCGAAGACTTCCTCTCTGTCATTCCCGCGAAATGGAACATCCGCCCGTGGTGGAGCGAGAATCCAGAGAACGAAAGGCGTGTGAGGCCTCATTTTCTTACAGGCTCTAAACCTGTGTAGGGCTGATTTCTACAGTGCCCATCCCTTTCTATAGGGGCAACGCACGTATTCGTTGGCTTGGGGGATGTTGGTGCAGGTCATGTTCGGGCCGTCCCACAGCAGTTTTCCCCCCATCCTGACGGCGATATTGCCGGCTAACATAACTTCGGTGAGTCGGCCTGCGAAGTCGAAGTTGGCTATGGTGGGTTTGCCCGTCTTGCAGGCCTCGACCCATTCGGCGTGGTGGCCCGGCGAGCGCGGGATGGTTTTGGGGGGTTGCCTATACTCTTTCATTTTGGCC
>DATEBC010000087.1:0-10478 GCA_035288065.1 Sedimentisphaerales bacterium
CTGCTCGAATGCTGGCTGTGAGGCGGGGTGTTATCGAGACGATTGGGAAGTATGCTTTGGCAATTGCGATTCGAGCAAAGGTCGTCGGGCTGGTAGTTTTGTTGTGGGGCGGGTCGGCCTTTGGGCTGGAACCCAACGAGATACTGGTGATTGCCAACAGGAATATCTCCGATTCCAGCCAAGTCGGACGATACTACTGCGAAAAGCGAAACGTGCCCTACGAGAATATTTTGTACCTGCATCTCGGCAACAGGCCGATTGAGAGCATGAGCAGAAAGGCTTACGAAGAACAGATAGCTGAGCCGGTCCGCCGAGAGCTGGTCAGAAAAAGAACACTCGGGCAAATAAGGTGCCTGCTTACAACCTACGGGGTGCCAACTAAAATCGGACAGCGTGAACCGCTCAAAGGCCGGGAAGACGAGTTGAAGCACCTCGAGCAATCATTCAAGCAGCAGGAAGAGAAAATTAAGCAGTTGAAGCTGGATGATTCGAGTAATAAGACCAAGGCTGCGAATGAGTTGAACCAAAGCAAACAGACCCTGGCAATGCTGAAGCAGCAAATCGATTACATCAAAGGCCGAGAGACAAATGCTTCTGTTGATAGTGAGTTGTCGATGGTGCTGGCCGGCGATTATGAGCTGTACCGCTGGCAGCCGAACAAGCTCAAAGGAGATACGTCGGGTCTTGATTTTGAGACTCTTATGGTCAGCCGGCTCGACGGTTCAAGTTGCGAAATAGCTATGAGCCTTGTCGATAAAGCGCTCGAAGCGGAGAAGGCCGGGCTGAAGGGCGTCGCCTACGTTGATTCGAGGGGTCTGAAGGATGACAAGTTCGGTTCGTATGGTTATTACGACCAGTCTTTACGAGATATGGCGATGCTCACGGCGGCGCTGACGGAGATGCCGGTCAAAGAGGAGCGAACGGGGGAGCTTTTCGCGCCGGGTTCGTGCCCGGATACGGCTATATATTGCGGCTGGTACAGTAATGGAAAATACGTTGACGCCTTTGATTTCGTCGATGGTGCGGTAGGCTATCACATCGCAAGCTCGGAAGCTGTTAAGCTTCGTGATCCGAACGGCGCACAGTGGTGCACGGCGATGCTCAGGGACGGTATAACCGCGACGCTGGGCCCGGTGGCCGAACCATATCTTCACTCTTTTCCCGAACCAAAGTTGTTCTTCGCGGAGTTATACAAAGGGACATGTCTGGTCGAGGCGTACTATCGCACAAAACCGTTCAATTCATGGATGCTCTTGCTGATAGGCGATCCACTGTACCGGCCCTTCTCGAAACATCAGTCGTCCGGCCCAGGTGGTCCTTGATTGGCGGATTGGCGCATTAAGACCGCCCTCCAGATGGCGGCAGCCCCAACAATCCCCGCCAGAGAGAGAATAACATCGTATATCGGGAATTCTCTGCCGACCGCTAAGGAATACCCCTTTGTAACCACCAGAAGCGCTATGGGCGGCGTCAGCGTGGTTATCAGCCATCTGGGCTCAAGTTTGAAGATTCTGAAAGTGTCGGATCGTCGGACCTGTGGCGAGGCCGTGTAGCGGACCCAAATCAGAGTGAAAACTGCGTATGAAAACAAGTGAAACATCGCATTTGCAAGGGGCACGACGTCGGCGAGTCTCTGCCGTGTGATGTTGGTCAGGCCGAAGATGGTCACAGCTACGATGACAACGGACGCGGGCCAAAAGGTCAAATACGTCAATATAATGCAACTCGTCAAGGCGCCGGCCAAATCCGAGACAAAATCCATCGCTTCGCAACTGCGCCCCACATAACTCTGCACCAATTCGTCGATGATCCCGTAAACAACCACAGCCAGCAGCACCCACCAAACCGCGGCTCTGCGCCAGCATACTTTGCGCTGCGGGTTCAGCGCAACCCACAGTAGAAAAACCAAGGTCGCATACGCAAGGAAATGCAGGGCCTTGTCGGAAACGCCGGCCTCCTGAACCTCTTCGGGTATGGGGATATGCGCGAGGAGAAACAAGGTGGGCCAATAGATCGCCAATGAGATTATCGCCAAATTCCGGCGGAGCTTTACAGCCATCAAAAATCCTCTGAATACACTACCGAAAACAAAAGAGCCCAGTCAACTCCTACAAGTCTTCGCGCTGCGCAACGCAGGCGCCGTGAGAATTTGTCTTACCGGAATACCAGCGTAAGCAAGGCAACGATAGTGAACAGGGCTCCTATGCCAATCTGCACCCATCCGGCGAGAACAGCCTGACTGCCCGTGAGCTGCTTACCGCGGCAGCGCCGCGTTACCGTTGTCCGGCGGTTCTTTACTCCTCGAATGCCGTTGAAAATCAGGATTGGCCCGCCGATAAGCATGATTACGATCATGAAGTATTTTGCGTAGGGCGATTTGTTCACGTCATCGCCGGCACGCGCCAAGATGGTTGAGAGTTCATACACTATTCTGATTCTACCGGAGCTGCCTGCGTAAATCAAGCTTTGGCCTGCGGCGGAGCCGGCGGGGGGTGCGCGTCGAGTTTGTAGGTGGATTTTAGGCGGCGAGGGGCTTGCCGGACCATAGTTGTTCCCATTCGTCATTGAGCCAAGTCGTTCGCAACGCCAACACCGCCGCCGCCCCGTCCCTGGTCCATATCATACCCGACTGCTTCAACCTCTTTGCCGCCGCCGAGCAACAAAATAGAAATCAACACAACCGCCTCTGACTGCAACGCTATTCAGCCTGCAATAACGCCCTCCATTCGGCTGGAAATGCGTTTATCGCTTCTGGGCTAACAGCAGACAAGAGGGTAACAGCGCTACCACCCGCAAGGCGATGTCGAAATTGCTGGACTTCTCGCGCTGGTATGGTATGATTTCGGATCAACAGTGGCAAAGGCCGGGTAGAGTGTGCAACTTGTTTGCACACGCGAGACTTCTGTGCTGGTGTTGAGAAACATGAGATTGCTTCGTCGCCTCTCCGCCGTCGGCGGACTCGCAATCACACACAACGCGTTTTTCAGGTCATTGCGAGGCCCGTGGGGCCGTGGCAATCTCAAAATGTTACCTTGGGACTTTTTTAAGAGTCCCGCTGTCTGTATTTTGTTTGCCTACGATCCGTATGATTGGTGGAAGCGAGTTATTGTTAATATACTTGAGTTTTTTGATAGCGGGAAACGGTGGAGATGAAGCAACAATACGATTTTCTTCCTCGCAGACTGTCCAAAGAGGAGATTGCCTTAGCTCCTGCCAATTGGGTAAGAGTGTTATCTCATTATTCGTACCGAAGACGACGAGCCCTTTGGGAGAAGAAACCCGGATACCACACATTGCTTGCGCCGGGTATGGCGGCTATTGCTAAGAAAAATAGAGATTTGATTGATATTGCCGCAAAGCTGACGAGGGACAACGTGCCGAGGTATATTCACTTGTCGCTCGTTAGTTCTGCGCTGCGCTCTCTTGGGGGGGACAACTTAAGGTATGCAGTGCATTTTTCCCCGGTTACCGCTGACGGTCATTCGCCTGCGGCGAGGTGGCCCTCTGCGGCTACAAACCGAGAATTCACTTGACATCCAACTGCAAATAAAGTATAATACCTGCCATACTGACATAATGGAATCGTACCCCTTAAATGACACAAAACCGAACATGGCGGATACAAAAACCAAACCACAGCCCCTCCCAGCCGAAAGCTTACCCAGATTTCCTTTGCCACTTTGCTCCTTCGTGCCTTCGCGTCTTCGTGCTCATCAGTCAATTATGCAAAACAAACCCAATGTTCATGATGCCGGAACCTACGCAAAGTCTTGTTCCGCAAAGAATTATGACAATATTCCGCCCCACCCGCGCTCGAAAAAACAAACCCAAACAAACCCAATCAAACTGGCAGACGCGCCCACGGCGGGGGAAATTAAGCATGTGCGGTGTATTTTTCTCAGGGTCGGGGAGATTCCAACAGCGTGGGATTCACTTACGTCGAAGATCCGCCGGGGCGGAATGACTTGGGCAGGAGAATAAGAAAGGTCGATTCTATTGCCGAGGCCAACAACATCTACTATGATTGATAGGTATGAGAATCTGCTGCGCACCGTTCGGTTTGAGCGGGCGGATTATATTCCGATGGATTTTCATATTAACTCCGCCTGCCGGCATCATTACCCAGCTGATGCGCTGGCCGAGCTGATGGCGAGGCATCCGATGTTGTTTCCCGGGTTCGATGGCTCGGCAATTGACGCCGAGCCGGAGCTTTCGCCCTGGGAAAAAGCCGGCGAGAGGTATATCGACGGCTGGGGGTGCGTCTGGGAGACGACGGATGACGGGATTGTGGGGATGGTGACGCAGCATCCGTTGGAGAGCTGGGATAAATTCGAGAGCTACGCCGCCCCCGATGCGGACACTACGCTGCGGCTGGGCCCTGCGAACTGGGATAGCGTAGCCATGAGGTCTCGAAGGCCGCGAGCCGTCGGCCGACTCGCCAACGACTCTTTGCAGCACGGCCATACCTTTCAGACGCTGGCCGATATTCGCGGATACGAGAACCTGCTCTTGGACATGGCCGACGACGAGCCGCGATTGCGCAAGCTAATGGAAATGGTCGAAGAGTTTAACTTGGGCGTCGTGAACAGGTGCGTCGCAATAGGAGCCGAGTGGATGGGCTATCCGGATGACCTCGGTATGCAGGCCGGGCCGATGCTCTCGCCGGAGCACTTTCGCAAATACATCAAGCCGAGCTATCAGAAGTTGATAAAGCCCGCGCGCCGCACCGGCTGCATCATCCATATACACTCCGACGGCGACATTCGCGCTCTGGCCGACGACCTTATCGACTGCGGCCCGGATGTGCTCAATATCCAGGACCTTGTCAACGGAATCGACTGGATCGCCGAGCGCCTCAAAGGCCGAGTGTGTATCGACCTCGATATCGACCGCGTGCAGGTTACGCGGTTCGGCTCGCCTGCCGATATCGACGCCCTAATCCGCGAAGAGGTGCAGAAGCTCGGCTCGGCACAAGGCGGCCTTATGATGATATACGGGTTGTATCCGGACGTCCCGCTGGAAAACGTCGAAGCACTTATGCACGCAATGGAGCGATACGCAACGTACTACTCTTAAACCGCCGCCCTGACTGTAATTGCCATACGGTGCGTGTGCGGCGAGGCAAATGTAAACGCCAAACAAAGCTCTCTGGGCTACAGTTCCCAGCCTTTGCGGTATTGGCGTCGAACATATTGATTGGCATCGGGGACATTGGCAACTTTCAGATTCTTTTCGTCCCACTGCAATCTTTGGCCCACCCTGATTGCCAGGTTCCCCAGGCATATAGCCTCAGCTATCGTCTGGGCGTTGATAAAATCGCCCCGCGAGCGTTTTCCGCCCTTGAAGGAATTTACCATCTCGTCCGTCTGGTTTATTAAGCGCACTTCCGGCGCTTTGATAGAAGCGGCAATCTCATCGGCGCTGCCAACTCCCAGCAAACGGAGGTTGCCGTAGCCGTAATCGGCCAGGATAATCCCTTTCTCCCCGACGAACATCACACCCTCTTTAGGCAGCTCGCCGCCTTTTTCTATCAGGGCATCGGGCGTCCTCGGCCGAACCCCGCCCTCGCACCAGAAGACCTCTATCATTTCATTCGTCGCCTTGACGGGGACCTTCCAGCGAATCATCGCCGCATGGGGAAAGGAAAGCTCATTTCTAACCGGGCTGCTGCGGAAGTCTTTTATCTCGCAGGTAAAGCTCGCATCGGCTTCGGCAGTTGTCGGCATCCCAAGATTCAATACGCGCCAATCGACCCAGAATCCGTAGTATCCCATATCGGCCAGGCATCCGCCCCCAAACTCATACCAGCCGCGAAAGACGGTGTGCGTATAGTCCGGCGAATACGTCCGGGGCAGCGACGGGCCCAGCCACAGGTCCCAGTCGAAACCCTCCGGTATCGGGGGTGTGTTCGTCGGCAGGTAAGGCGAGCCTTGCGGCCAGACGGGGCGGTTGGTCCATCGGTGCAGCTCTTTAACCTTGCCGATCACGCCCCGCTTAATCCACTCCCGCACGGTATAATTCTCTATGGGGTCTTGAAAGGCGAATAGCTGGGTGGGAACGCCCGTCTCTTTCGCCGTCTCGCACGTCAGCCTCGCCTCGTACATAAAGTTGGCGATAGGTTTATGCGTCCCGGCCATTACCTTCTTCTTCATCGCGGCAATCGCTATCGTCGCGTGCAAATGGTCGGGGGTCATAATAAAGACCGCATCGAGGTCCTTTTCCTTTTCGAGCAATTCTCTGAAGTCAGCGTAAGTCGAGCATCCTTTGTAAGCCCCTTTGTTCTTCTCTTGAGCATAGTATTGATTCACCATTCGTCTGCCGACTTCCCTGCCCCCGGCGGCGCCGTGTGCCTCGCCCTGGGACCTGCCCCACTGCGGGTAATCCCGGCTCTCCTTATTCGGATCGCAGACAGAGACAAACTGCAGGTCCGGCCGTTTTATCCAGCCGGTCAACTGGCCCAGCCCCTGAGTCCCCGCGCCGACAAGGGCAATATTCAGCTTGTCGCTCGGCCTTTGCCGCCCCGCTCCGCCAAGAACATGCGCAGGCACAATTCCAAGCCCAATCCCGCAAGCAGCAGTCCTCTTGATAAACTCACGCCGATTCATAGCCTTTTTCGTTCGCATTGCAGTACACCTCTTTCTTCCTGGGCCACTCTAACAAGACCCCCATTACAAAACCGATACCAACCACAGCCGGGTCGGCTATGGAGAATCGTCTGTCATGCTCTCAAGAGCCGTTATCGAGTATATCTACCCTTAGGCCGGCAAACAAGCAGCGATTATTATTGGTTCATCAGGATAATAGCTCGGCTCCGGCAAACAAGTCTTTCAAGCCCGCAGAGCACTGCGCTTCAATGCCTCTATTATGGACGATAAACGGGCCGGAACAAAGTAAAAGAAAGGCAGAAAATACGATGATTTAAGCTGAGCGACTTCGCTATATTCTGTTATTGACAGGCGGCAAGGAATTGGATACAAAGGGGGTAACACGCCTTAGGCAAGAAGGCCCGCGGCGCGTTATACGGACAGGAAACCAACACTCCGCATCTTATGCGGACGAGTCTAATTATTGTTAGGTGAGGCCAGTGACAAAGGAGAACGCGATGAGAACCAAAGTGGGTTTATGGATTGACCATAGGAAGGCCATTATCGTGGCTGTTACGGATAAAGGGGAAGAGATAGCACTGATCGTATCGAAGGTTGAGAAACAGCTCCAACGTTCCGGCGATTCGCCTCGTACGGGGCGCTATGAATCGCAGAAAGTGCCGTCAGATGACAGCCGGCAGAGAACGTTTACGGGACATCTCAACATTTACTACGAGGCGGTAATTGCGTGTCTTCGTGATGCGGAATTTATTCTGATATTCGGTCCCGGCGAGGCAAAGGGCGAACTGAAGAAACGTCTTCAAAAAAGCAAACTGCGCGGACGCATCGCAGGTGTTGAAACAGTTGAGAGGATGACGGATCGGCAGATTGCGGCCAAAGTTCGACAGCACTTTGCAGAATAGCCTTAGGCAAGAAGGCCCACGGTGTGTCATACGGATAGGAAACCAAGGCTCCGCGTCTTATGCGGATCAGCGTAATTAGTGTTCGGGCGCAGCACCATAAATTCGGCCAGATAGGAAAGTGATTCCCGTCCTTGTCCAAGTGCCTGTAATCTGGTATAGTCTATTCATGCCAAAGAACAAGAAGCAATCTCCATACGATGCCTTGAGCGGCACCGGTTCGGCGCATCGCGCACACAAGAATGAACTTATGCGCGAGAGGGGGACGGTCAGTCCTGTCGTGATATCTCGACAGGGTGATTTCGAACACATTGCAGCGGCCATCGAACCGCGTACTGTTCTTTCGGCTTCGCGTGCGCTCGTTGCTGAAGGGGACTCTCTTTCTCTGCTACGGAGGCTACCAGAGCATTCAGTCTCTCTTATTCTGACGGACCCTCCATACCATGCCACAAAGAAGCAGAATATCTATGGCGATACAGCATTTGCCGAAGACCAGCAGTACCTAGACTGGATGGCGGATTACGCGATCGAATGGCGCAGAGTGCTACGACTCAACGGTTGTCTCTTTCTTTTCTGTGATTCTTCCATGGCAGGCCGGCTTGAAGTTCTCTTCTCCAAGAACTTCAATATTCTTTCGCACATCGTCTGGACAAAACCGAACGATCCGGGTTTTGACGGATGGAAGGGCAAGATGAAGAAGGAAGCTCTGCGTCAGTGGTATCCTCATTCGGAGCGGATACTCTTTGCTGAACCAGCCGCCGAGGGTAACCTACATCGTTCCCCGTTCGGGCAACTCCTTCGCCAGGCAAGACAAAAAGCGGGCCTGACTATGCACCAACTGACCGCAAGAATTGGTGCCCACGGCAAAGTCAATCACGGTGGGGCGGTGTCCAACTGGGAAGATGGCCGCAACACCCCCAGTCGGGAGCAATACGACAAGACATGCGAGGCACTAATTGAAACCGGGAAACTCGACACTATGCCGCCCTACGAAGATGTCATCCGGGTTTTCAACATAGATGCATCCAAGGAGTTTACCGACGTCTGGACATTCCCCTCTGTGCGGCCATACAAAGGCAAGCACCCGGCAGAAAAACCCGGTGCTCTGCTTGAACATGCCATCGGCGCGACTACAAATGCTGGTGACATTGTGCTTGACTGTTTCGCTGGGAGTGGCAGCACTGCTCTCGCGGCAATAAGGTTGAGACGCCGTACAGTAAGTATTGAAATCGATCCTGCATGGGCAGCGAAAATCGCTATGCGTATCGAAGAATTCCACGCGATGAAAGCTATTCTGGAACCAGAATCACGCGATGATGAGCCATTGCCGCGAATGGTGAAATACAAGTCCACTCAGATGGCTCTATTCCCCGTCGAAAAATGACACTGCTCGATGTTGCGCTTCAAGACGTCGCGCATCCATTCAAGCGTCTTGCCAATACCGGAGTCCTTTACGACCACATTACAGTGGTGGTGCCCCCAGCCTACGTTATATGGCCGGTGATTCAGTACGCCCACCCTTAGTTCAGTTATGTGGAACAGATTTACCTGCGTCACGGTGAGGTCAGGAACCACGCGACCTTCTGCCTGCTCCATTCGACTGAAGAATCCCTGGCCGGACAACTCTTCGAGACACAAGGGGCAGATTGTTTTGCCTTCGGCATTCAGTATGCGTGCTTGCGCCAGTTGCTCCTTCTCAGACAGCCCCGATCCGTTGCATGCTGCCACGACTGCCCGTTTGCGGCTGGCAGCATCTTCCGCAGTCATTCCATTGGAGAGGGCTACCGTCGCCGAATCGGCGCATTGCCAAAACAACGCCTCCAATTGAAGGCGGCAATTCTTGATTGTCGAAGTGCTCGCGTATTCGTACACGCGGATGCCTGCTCCTTTCTTCTTGGTCGCGTCGAAACCCCTGATGATCTTCCTGTTGTCTTCCGCCGCAGTGGTTGCGGGTATTCTGGCTACGTACTGGCCACCTAACGGCGTGGTTCTATTCTGGGCGGGTTTCCAATGCAGTTTATCCGGATTGGTCGCATTCCATTGCGCCCGCGTCTCATAAAACACAACCGCGTTTGAACCGATTGCCAATCCTTTCCCTTTCAAGGCTGCGCCGATTTTCGGGTTGCCGAAGTAATCGGGAGGCGAAATCAGAACAATGAATCCGTTTTCGTACTCTGACTCGCCGTCCTGCGGTCGGGCACACGCCTCCCAAAACGCATAAGGAATCAGCACAGTGCTCGACCGCGACACACGGTTCTGATAGATGACATCATCATCAGCGCCGCGCGTTTGCCCCGTCTTGTAGATCTTACGGCTCAGAAGTGTCGGAAGAGATGGGATGCGTCGACCGGTCTTCGACTTTCTGATCATTCCGCCACCTCTCCGAAATCGAATAGGTCCTTGATCTCTACGCCAAGAGCTTTCGCAATCTTCTCGAGACCGGCGACAGACGGCGCGTTGACTCCGCGCTCGACCAGACTGATAAACTCGACTGAATACCCAGACTTCCCGGCAAACTCCTCTTGGGAGAGCCCTTTGGCTCTCCTAAGAGCAGCGATACGTACCCCGAGTGCTTGCTTTACCATAAAGTCAAATTACCAGCCTCGACGCCAAGAATCCACGTAGCCAGACTACGGGTTGCAAAAAAAGTGTAGGGGGCGAGGCGGGGGGTGGGAAGGGACGGGCGCGTGATAAGGAGACTGCGGTTAGTCTTTTAGTGCGAGGGCGCCGGTTGGGCAGGCTGCGGCGCATTTTCTTGCGGCGGTTTTTAGGCCCTCGGCCAGTGAGCGGTCGAAGGGCACGGCGACTTTTACGTCGAAGCCTCGGCCGACAAATGCCAGGCCGAGCTTCTCGCCGGCGTTGGCGGCAATCTGAATGCAAATTCCGCAGTGGATACACTTGCCCGGCTCGTAGATCACGCTCGGGTGGTCGAGGATTTGTGAAAACAGGCGGCGGGGTCCTTGGTATCGGCTGG
>DATEBC010000088.1:0-10364 GCA_035288065.1 Sedimentisphaerales bacterium
ATCACGCCGGCCCTGAAGCGCTTCGGTAAGCCGATCCTGCTGGTTATCACTCGAGACCCAACCGGCAAAGAAAAAGACGACTTCTTTTTCACCACCGATGTGACGATGGATCCTGCCGAAGTATTGGCCTGCTACGCAGACCGCTGGGCGATAGAAGATACATTCAAAAATGCCAAACAGCTTCTCGGCGGTCAGTCCGCCACAGGCGGACAAACCTACAAAGCCAAAGGCCCGGAGCGTGCCGCCGGACTGAGTCTTTGGCTGTACTCGATGGTTTGGCTCTGGTATCTCAAGCAAAAGTCCAGCCAAAGATATTTCATTGTTCCGCCGTGGTACCCTCAGAAGTTGGCTCCGAGCTTTGCCGATGCGTTGAGTTGCCTTCGCCGCGAGCTTTGGCGTGAGAGAATAGAATGTATGTTCGGTATTTCTGCCGTACATGATAAAAAATTCGAGCTTCTGCTGGAAGCGTTAGCTCCAGCCGCTTAAACCATTAGCAAGAATGCGAAAGTTCACAATTAGTCAAGTAGGTGTATAAACGAAAGAGCTGTGATTGACTGCCTCTAAAGCCCGGACTCGTTGTCCGGGCTTTTTTAATTGTGGCGCGCCCGGCAGGGCACACTTGCTTGGAAGTAGGGCTTCGCTGCCTCTGTCACGTCGGTTCAAATGTTATGCGGGTCTGAAAAGCACGCTGCCCAAGCTCGAGTGGTTATACCGCAACTACACCTTCTGCACGATCCGAGAAATGGCTTCGAGCTATTAAATTCCACCGTTGACTGATTGTCTAATCTGTGTTCTTGACGGGTTGGAGTTAAGTCGTGTACTGTTCAATTATGGTGGATATACAAAATCAAATACTGGCGAAAATGTCGCCGGGGAAAAAACTGGAAGTAGCGATGTAGCTTTATTACTCAGCCAGGGAGCTTAAAGCAGCAGGTGTGAGGGCAATCTGCTGTCGCGTTTCGAAACTGAGTTCTTTGCGGGATAGGACAGGCTACCTACAGGAATGCTATGGTCGTCGCAAAGACCAATGGATATTCAAATCCGTTGCTCACATGCCAGCTGCCAATCTAAGGCGCTGGATATTTACTCCGTTACTCATCTTTGAACGAAGACATCACACCGACCGACCTGAAAAGTGCCTCTTAGCCCGCATTGTCTTGGTTGGATATAGGATGGGGCCTGAGTGGAATGCCTGATACAATCGGGCGTATATTCAACCTGCCAGGTCCAACTGCAATGGCCTCCGCGAGAGCGCCTTCCTCCGTGCCGGGAACATGCGATTGAATTCTGAAGCAAAGCCCTTTTCCAAGCCGCTACGCAGGTTTCTGCCACCCACAGATGTCACTTTCGCGTCTAAAATTGTCCGCAGTTTGTTCTCAAACAGGATCTGGCGGCCTTACGCTTGCGTCCGAGGAATGCGCGTAAAAGCCTCCTCTCACAGCAGTTATGAAATCGGGGTGACTGGATTCGAACCAGCGGCCTCCTGCTCCCAAAGCAGGCGCTCTATCCAAGCTGAGCTACACCCCGTTCTTCTTCTCGCAGCTATTAAGGCCATCGGTATGCCGACGGCGCTTCAGCCAAAACAATATGCTTTCTTTGCTGCAGGCTGAGATTCTACACGAAGCGAGCCGTCATTGCAATAGATTCAGATTGAGAACGAGTTCGGACTCGAATATCGGCTCAGAAAGCCGCTTTGGACGCGAGTTTCATTAAAAAAACAATTGCATAACGCCGATGGTTACGGTATAATACTCTATGTTAGGATCATTTTGAAGGCTGAAAATCGCGGGCAGCCGCGTCATCAGCCGATGGGAGGTAAGTGATCATGGCTGCTATGTTCTATTCTTTACAGGAAGCCGCCGAGAGACTCGGCAAGACAGAAGACCAGATTAGAGCTGTTGTTCAATCGGGGCAATTGCGGGAGTTTCGCGATGGTCCGAACCTGTTGTTCAAGGTCGATGAAGTTGACGCTCTAATTGCCGATTCGGGCATCGCACCCTCTCAGGGCAGGCCGAAGCCGCGAACCGCTCGGCCACAGTCGCCGGCGACCCAAGCTGGGCGGCGGCCGCCGGTTCCGAAGATGGAAATCCCGCAGGATGAGGTTCCCCTGGAGTTTGACATCCCCGAGGCCCGGGCCGCGGCGCCCCACCCGGAGACGCCGCAGGTGTTTGAGCCGGCGGAGCCTGATTTTGATGTGCCTCTTGAATTCGATGCCCCGCTGGCCGAGGCCCCACAGATGGAGATGCCCCAATTGGAGGTTCCCGAGGCGGGGTTTGCTGAAGGCGAGATTCCCGCTGAATTGGAGGCCCCGGAAATGGAGATATCCGACCTGGAGATCTCTGAACTCGAGACTCCGATCCCCCAAGAACCGGCGGGGACCAGTGAGATACTGCTGGCGCCTGAAAGCGGTGCTCCGGATGCGCCAAGTGAGCTGACTAATGCCGACACCGCCATCACCGGAGAAGGGGTCAGCGTCCTTGGCGAGACCGACAAGGACTATGCGATAAGCGACGACACCCTGGGTGAGACAATAGGCTCAATGGGCCTTGCTTCAACGGGCACGACGCCCGATGCATCGCTTGAAGAAATTGAAGGAGACGTGAATCTGGACAGCTTCGGCAGTGGTTCGGGTTTGCTGGATCTTTCCTTGCAGGCCGACGATACTTCGCTTGGCGGGATTCTCGATGAGATATACACCGCCGAGGAAGAGCCCGCCGAGGCGGCCGATCCCGGCACGGTCGCGGAAGTGACCGCCGAAGTTGACCAGATGGCCGACGATGAGCTTGTGGCCGCGCAGGCCGACCTTGCTCTGCCCGGACTTGCTCAGGCGCGCTTCGAGGCGGAGCCGGACAACGCAAGCAATATTCTCGGAGCAATGCTGTTTGTGCCCTTGTTTTTCGTGCTCTACACCGCGATGGTGGCTGTCGGCGGCCTTAGAGGCGTAATCCCTTCTTTACTGTCGGCAACTCAAGGCTTTATCTGGTATATCGTGATAGGATTCAGCGTGGTGACGGTTGGCATAAGCCTCTATGCTATATTCATGGCGGACAAGGAGGCTGCGCCGGCTACCAAGAAAGCAGAGAGACCCAAAGCGCCCAAGAAGGCCGAGAAGACTAAGAAGGCCGAGAAACCCAAGAAAGCCAAGAAGTGATGGGATTGACTTATCGGATATGAAATTGATTATTGATAAATGATGATTATTTACCAATTCCTCAACAGAATCAGGTCCGCGAAAACGGAATTATCAATAGCAAATCATCAATAATCAATCACGAACGGGCCCAGAGTCTTCCTGCAGTTGGTCCTCGAATAAGGCCGGTTTTCTTGATGATGATATCTCGACGATGGGCACAGCAGATTGCTCGACCGGCGCGCCAAGTGTAACCTGAGCAGCTTCTTGTCCCGGCAATTCCGAGATCGGTATCGGCTGTTGCCGAGTCTGTTGGGCTTGGGGATCATCCAGGCGATTTTCGGTCTGGCTGACGGCGAAGATTGCATTCTGCACAGCCTGCTCAGGCGGTTCATCGGTCAACGCGCTCAAGTATATTGCAGAAGAAGAGGCCGGCTGTTCAGCCGAGACCAGCTTCGCTCGAACCAATTCCAGCAGCCCCAGGAACAAGCCCACCATCACCAGCCGACCGCCGCCTCGCTCGAAAATCTGCTCGAAAGTCAACTGTCCTTCGCTTTGAAGGCGATGCAATATCTCAATCTGATACAGGTCGATAGGCGTATCATCGGTGATGTGGCGGATGTCCGCCATCACGCCGGTCGCTTTGCACACCGAGTCAAACGCTTCAAGCAGGTCCCAGATACTGATCCGCTCAATATCAATCTCCGGCTCGCTTGGGTCGCTTAGTTTATTGATAATACTGTCGGGTCGTGCGAATCGCTGCCTGTGCTCATCGCCCGCGGCATTGAGAAGATTTGCGGCATCCTTGAACTTCTTGTATTCGAGAAGCTGGCGGATAAGCTCCGCACGCGGGTCCGAAAGGTCGTCCTCGCCCATCAATTCGGGATCGGCCTTGGGCAGCAACATCGCGGACTTTATCTGCATCAACGTCGCAGCCAACACGAGAAAATCGCCTGCAAGGTCTATATCGAGACTCTTGAGCATCTCGATGTATCGGATGTACTGCTCGGTTATTCTGGCGATGGGGATGTCATAGATATCGACCTCCTCCTTGCGAACCAGATACAACAGCAAATCCAGCGGCCCGGCGAATATGTCAAGATCTACACGGTAATCGGCCAATTACTGCTCCTGTTCTTTGTGGGATTCCAAGATTTCCCGCGCCCGCGTGGCCTGGCTCTCGAAAACCTGCAGTTTTGCCTCAGAAGGAATCGTCGGATACGGAAGCCCAAATTTCTCGCCTATTACGACGGATTTGATTCCAAGATCATCCAGCAACTGTCTGGCTAAATCGGCTTCACTGTAATCTGTGAAGTTCGCAATCGTAACAAGCTTCTCTTCCATCATCACGCTCCCAGACCCATAGCCTTTCGGACCTTGGCAAGAGTCTCAACTGCAACGGCTCTGGCTCGCTTTGCGCCGTCGGCCAGGACCTTGTTGACGTAGTCGATGTTGGCTTCGAGTTCGGCCCTCTTTTCTCGGTAGGGCTTGAAATAGTCTGTCAACAGTTCAGCAAGGCGTTTTTTTGCCTCTCCATAACCCATGCCGCCGGTTCGATACTTGCTCTCCCACCGGCTCAGTTCGTCGTCTGACGCCACTAACTTGAGCAGTGCAAAGACATTGCACTTATCGGGGTCTTTCGGGTCCTCGACGGGCGTGGAATCCGTGACAATTTTCATAATCTTCTTTTTGACGCTGCTCTCCGCCTCGAATATCTCGATGGTATTATCGTAGCTCTTGCTCATTTTGCGCCCGTCCAAGCCCGGAACAACCGCGACGGACTCGATTATGTGCTCTTTGGGCAGCGTGAGTATCTCGCCGTAGCTGTTGTTGAACCGGATGGCAATATCGCGGGTAACCTCGATATGCTGCTTCTGGTCCGCCCCGACGGGAATAAGATCGCTGTTGAAAATCAGTATATCGGCGGCCTGAAGGACAGGATATGCAAACAAGCCGTGATTGGGACTCATGCCTTGAGCGACCTTGTCCTTGAAACTCGTGCACCTTTGCAGAAGTCCAACGGGCGTTATGCACGAGAGCAGCCAGGCCAGCTCCGTAACCTGCGGCACGTCGGATTGACGCCAAAAAACGGTCTTTTCCGTATCAAGGCCAAGGGCCATATAGTCGATTGCCAGGTCAATAATCCGCCCGGCGATGTCCGCGGGAGACGGATTGCTCGTCAGGGCGTGATAATCGGCGATGAAATAGAAACACTCGTGCTCAGCCTGAAGCTCAAGCTGCTGCCGCATCGCCCCGAAGAAGTTGCCTATATGAAGCCTGCCGGACGGCTGGATACCCGAAAGAACTCTCAAGCTGACCTCCTTGAGACCAAAAAAGCCAAGAACAACTGAAAAAATCACATTGACGTAAGAATAATGCGCCGGCGGAGAGATGTCAAGGGCTATCGCTCCCGGAAGAATTGCGGAATCGTGGGGCCATAGACCCCAAGCGTCGAGGGGGCACTAAGACAGGGATTAACCACCCGGTTCTTGTAGAGTCGGAACTCGAGGCTTTCCAGCTTCGGTAAAGGCGCTTTGTGAGGTGATCTACGCCCGGCCAAGCGACTTCATATACCGCTTCGACTTGCGAAGCCTCATTCGCGATGCCTTCTTTTTCACCGCATCGTTGGGCCGTCCGAGCTTGGCGGAAATCTCCGCGGTCGGGCTGTTCGGAAAGAGCTTTGTGAGCAGAGCCAGCTCGGCCTTTGACCACGCGCCTTTTTTGAGTTTCTTTTTGGCTTTGTTCTTTGTCATCGGATGACTCCTTTCACATTATCTGGAGCACACCACTTACTTGCTTTTTGACATTCTAAGAGCGCACGCGGAAACAATCAAATATTTTTCGCGGGGGCCCAGAGAGAATCAGGCTTCCTTGCTCTCTGAAAGATGCAGAGAGAATTGGGGTTGACCGCGCCCGGGGATTAGCGTATTATTCCCAAAGGTAATTTGACGGGAGGACCGTATGAACTACTGGACGCAATTGAGTATCGAGTATGCCAACCAAAGGAATTATTTGGACGAATTGTTTAAGGTCTATCCTCTGGCGCCGGAGGGCGTCAGAGACATCGATAGAAACCAGTGGGATATGGTCGAAGCAGCATATCACAGCCAAGATAAGGAAGAGCTCCTTCGGAGTTTATTGAAGTTGAAGCTCTTTCCAATAAAAGACTCGTACGTCGCGTATCTTAGGCACGACGCGGCAGCTATGACAAGGAATCCCTCGACCGTCAGCAGGTTATGTGGCAGATTGTATGAAATCGGGCTGAACGGCATCTATGAAAGGTGCTCGGAACCAAAGGAGACCAATCGCCAAATCGGCCCGTTATTTAGGAGATGGCTTCAGGAAAAGACTTTAGGGGTAGGACTTTTGGGGATAGAGGAATTCTTGGCGACAGACCGAAATGCGATTCTTGACGCCTCAGAAACTGAACTGACGCATTTTGCCCAGGAACGGTTGAATTACTCCCGCCCCAAAGAGCTGGATTTCGTCGGAAGGTTCAACGGGAAATACATAATTGGCGAAGCCAAGTTTCTCACAGACTTTGGAGGGCATCAGAACGCCCAGTTCGAGGACGCTATGGCTACCTTGAAGGTGAAGAATGTCAAAGCAATTACAGTTGCTATCCTTGATGGAGTTTTATATATAGAGGGCGGGGACAAAATGCATCAAGCCGTGCTGAAATATGCAAAGAAATACAACATTCTAAGTGCGTTGCTATTGAGAGAATTTCTCTATCAAGTTTGACCGAGGTTCTTGAAAGAAATGGAAATCGTGTATAAGAATAAACGGCCGATTCAGCAAATTCTGCAGGAAGTCCAGGCCGCGGAGTTTGAAAGAGACTATATTCAAGGTGCTGCTCGAAAGAACAAGTTGATAAAGGGTGATAACCTTCAAATAATGAAGGCGCTCCTGCACGACTACGATATGGCCGGGACAGTCGACCTCGTTTATATAGACCCACCTTTCTCGACAAATAATGTTTTCAGACACAATGAAATAAGAACCGCGACAATCAGCCGCGGCAATAATGATACTATAGCATACTCAGACACGTTAGTTGGCCGCGAATTTCTCGAATTCCTGAGAGAACGGCTTGTTTTTATCAGGGAGTTGATGTCATTTAACGCGTCGATCTACCTCCATATAGATTACAAGGTCGGGCATTATGTGAAGGTAATAATGGATGAGATATTTGGACTGCGGAATTTTCGAAATGACATTACTCGTATCAAGTGTAATCCCAAGAATTTTCCGCGAAAAGGCTACAGCAACATTAAGGACTTGATTCTTTTTTATACGAAAACGCACGAGTTCACATGGAATGAACCAAGAGAGAAAATGTCCGACGAGGACATAAAAAGGTTATTCCAGAAAATTGACAAGGCGGGACGCAGGTACACAACTACCCCCTTACATGCGCCAGGTGAGACCGCTACCGGAAACACGGGAAAAGAGTGGAGGGGCTTGATGCCGCCTAAGGGAAGACACTGGAGATATGACCCATCCGCGCTCGACCAACTTGATGAAGCTGGTCTGATCGAATGGTCCAATACAGGAAACCCACGGAAGATCATATATGCGGCCGAAGCCAGAGAAAAGGGAAAACGACTCCAAGATATATGGGAGTACAAAGATCCCATCTACCCAAGTTATCCAACGCAAAAAAACTCGAAATTGCTCCGCAGGATCATAGAGACCTCTTCCGAATCGGGCCAGATAGTTATGGATTGTTTCTGTGGATCAGGAACGACATTAGTCGTCGCTGAAGATCTGGGAAGAAACTGGATAGGGATTGACAACTCCGATGTCGCTATAAAAACCACGATCAAGAGACTTGGGTCTCCAGGCGGCCTTTTCAACACCGGCGCATCTTATGAATACCTCGAGCAAATACCCAGTGTACGTCAAGAGGCCTGGGTAGAAAAGGCACTGTAATTGGACAGAGGGCACCCTGATTTACGCTCAGCCTCTCCCGATGGACTTAAGATACTGTCTCGTCTTGTAGATACCAAGTCTGTACGCTTTCCTTTTCACCGCGTACAAAGGTCTCCCAAGTTTCTGAGCGACTTCAACACATGGTTTCGTAGGAAATTCCTTTTTCAGAGTCTGGATGTCACTCTTTAACCATGGCCCCCTTTTGAGCTTCTTTTTAGTCTTTTTCTTCGCCATTGGATAAGTCCTTTCACTTATGATGGACATATGGCCAACAACTCACCGGCCGTAATATTAACAAGCTGCGTATCGGCAATCAAACATTTTTTCCCGGTCGGGAAAGAAATTCCCTGCTTTGGCCCCGGGCGTAGTCACATCGCCTTTCTCGTCAAGGCCGACCGTCCTGTCACATTGTCTTGAGTCAGGGCGTCAAGAGTGCTAAAATACTCTGCAACTGAACGGCACATTGAAAGGCCGGATACTGTGAATGATCAACGGCGTTCTATTATCTGCTTGGCTTGGCGACTGAACAAGGCGCTTTTGGCATTTCTGACTATTACCGTGTTTCGCAAGTCTCGCAACTATACGGTCATTTCAAGCGGAATAGCCTTTAGCCCTGAGCGAAAGCGAAGGGGAAGCGAGCGGAGAAATCTGTTCAGACAGCCGAATTCCGTTTCCCCGATAGTCGTACGATTTATGAAACGCGGTGCTATGGTATATGAAGACGGCTCAGCCTGCTTCAACGTCCCGGCCAGAACGCCTGTCTATTTCCAGGCCATCGACGCCAAGGGGCGCGTCGTCCAGTCGATGCGGACGTGGTCCACGCTCCAGCCCGGCGAGACGTTCTCATGCAGAGGCTGCCACGAGACAAAGAGCCGGGCCCCCGTTTCAAACACCAAGCCGACGATAGCAATGCGGCTCGGTCCCCATGAGCTTACCCCCTTTTATGGGCCGCCAAGGGGATTCAGCTTCAAGCGGGAAATTCAGCCGATCCTCGACCGCCATTGCGTTCGCCGCCATAACGACCGCACCAAGAGACGCGGACTAAGAGAGGATCTTACAGATCTTTACTCCGGCAAGACAACACCGAGCGAAGAGGCGGCTTTCAGCCTGCTCGACGCGCCTAATTGCGACAGCCAGGCCGGCCGGGCCTGGTCCGATGCATACCTGGCCCTGACCGCCGGGGGCAATCCGGACGCAGGGCCGGTCCGATGGCTCAACGTCCAATCCATCCCGCCCCTGCTGCCGCCTTATTATGCCGGGTCCGCCAAGAGCCTTCTAATCGATATGCTTGAAACCGGCCACAGCGGCGTCGAGCTCTCCCGGGAAGAGATTGAAAAAATCGCCTGCTGGATAGACCTGCTGGTGCCTTACTGCGGCGATTATATGGAGGGCAACTGTTGGAACGAAGACGAGCTGAAGAAGTACCTGCACTTCCAGGCAAAACGCGATGCTATGGCGGCGACGGAGGCCGATAACATCCGCCGTCTAATCAGCCCGCTCAAGCCGGCGCCGGGACTTCTTCCGTCGAATAAATAACTCAAACTGACCGGTTTTGGGGTCAGATTCCAATGTAACTATAGTCTTGACAACAGGATAAGCGTATCTGTCATTCCTGCGAAGGCAGGAATCCAAATACCCTCAAACAGTGTTAATCTGTGTAAATCCGTGTCCAAAAACAGAATCGGTCAGTTTGAGTAAATGAGTCATCATCTTGTAATCGCCGCGAAAGGGTAGAATGAAACGCATCAGAATCGCCAGCCGGGGCAGTAAGCTTGCTTTGGTGCAGTCCAATTACATTCGCAGCCGGCTTGCAGAGATAGCCGGCGAGGCCGAAGTATCCATAGTCAGAATCTCGACCAGGGGCGACCGCGACAAGTCTGATTTCCTCAACAGGCCGAATTCCATAGGCTATTTCACATCCGAGGTCGAAAATGCCCTCCTGGACGGCAGGGCCGACGTGGCCGTCCACAGCCTCAAAGACCTGCCCACGGCATATACCCAGGGCCTGACAGTGGCGGCGATACCAACGAGGGAATGTGTCGCCGATGCGCTGGTCACCTCGCTCGATGCGGCGTCTCTGGCGGACCTGCCCGCTGGGGCAACCGTCGGGACGTCGAGCCTGCGGCGAATCGCACAGGTGCACTTGCTCAGGGGCGACCTGAACTGCGTTCCTCTGCGAGGGAACGTCGAGACCAGGCTCGCAAAGGTTGCCCGAGGCGAGGTCGATGCGGCTATCGTCGCCTGCGCGGGCTTGTATCGGCTGGGCCTGGCCGAGAGGATTTCCGCGGTCCTGCCGCCC
>DATEBC010000089.1:0-4342 GCA_035288065.1 Sedimentisphaerales bacterium
GCCGCCCAACGAATTGCGGCAACTCTATTCCCCATAGCACCCGTAAAGGCGACGTTAGCTGGTTGACTTTTCGTTCTTGGCAGCCATAACATAATGAGGTTTCACACGCCTTTGGATGTCTGGATTCCCGCTTGCGCGGGAATGACAGAGGTGGAGCATTCGTTTTGTTAGGCGCTCTTAGTATCTTTCTTTGCGTGCTCCTGCCGGGAGCTTGCGCTCTTAGCCTGCTCTGCTGCGAGGAGGTCGGAGACGGTGGGTTTATCGAGGTGTCCGCCGTCAAGCAGCATCTGGACGTCGTCGGCGTCGAGCGTTTCGTACTTCAAGAGGGCCTTTGCGATTTTGTCGAGGGCGTCCTTGTTTTTCTGTATTAGGTCTTTGGTGTCCGAGTATGCCTTGTCGATGAATTTTCTGATTTCGTTATCGATTTTTTCAGCGGTTTGCTCCGAATACTCCTTCTCTCCGGGGATAACATAGAAGGAATCGACGAGGCTGGCATCCGGTCCATAGCTGACCAGTCCAAGCTCGCTGCTCATTCCCCAGGTCAGGACCATCTGCTTGGCGATTCTGGTGGCCTGCTGTATATCGGATTGAGCGCCGCTGGAGATGTCGTCGAAGAACAGCTCCTCGGCGATTCTTCCTCCGAAGCAGACCTGCAGGAGGGCCATGCAGTATCTTTTTGTGAATATGGTTCTGTCCTTTTCGGGCAGGGCGAATGTTGCTCCGCCCATGGGCCCTCTGGGTATGATGCTGACCTTGTGGAGGGGGTCGGCGTCTTCGAGCAGAGATTGCACGAGCGTGTGCCCGGCTTCGTGGTAAGCGGTGATCTCCTTTTCGTTTTTGTCGATCACTCGGCTTGTCTTGGCCCTTCCCCACCTGACCTTGTCTCTTGCCTCTTCGAGGTCGGCCATTTCGATATTTTCTTTGTCCGCCATAGTTGCGGCAAGGGCGGCTTCATTGATAATTGCAGCCAGATCGGCCCCGCTGAACATCGGCGTTCCGCGTGCGAGCCTTTCAAGGTTGGCGTCGGGTCCGAGTTTGACTTTCTTAGCGTGGACCGTGAGTATTTCGGCCCTTCCCCTGAGATCGGGCAGGGGCACGAAGACCTGCCTGTCGAATCTTCCCGGTCGCGTCAGGGCGTGGTCGAGGATGTCTGCGCGGTTGGTCGCGGCGATGACTATCACCTGGTCATTGGTCTCGAATCCGTCCATCTCGACAAGTATTGCGTTGAGGGTCTGCTCGCGTTCATCGTGTCCTCCGCCTACGAAACCCGGTCCGCGTTTTCGGCCTATTGCGTCCACTTCGTCGAGGAAGATAATGCAGGGCGAGTTGTCTTTGGCCTGTTTGAAGAGGTCTCGCACTCTTGAGGCTCCGACTCCGACGAACATTTCGACGAAATCGCTGCCGGATATGCTGAAAAAGGGGACATCGGCTTCACCTGCAATGGCTTTTGCAAGGAGCGTTTTGCCGCATCCTGGCGGTCCGACAAGGAGGACTCCACGTGGAATACGGCCTCCGAGTCGTTGAAATCTTTTGGGGTTTTTGAGGAACTCGATGATTTCCGAGAGCTCTTCCTTTGCTTCGTCGATCCCTGCGACGTCGAGAAAAGTGAGTTTAGCATGGTCCTTGTTGTGGAGCCGATGCTTGCTTCTGCCGAAGGACATGAGCATTCCACCGGCGCCGCCGCGAAGATTGCGTGCGAAGAGGAAGTAGAATACGGCAACGAGCACTACCAGGGGCAGGAGCCACTGCATCAGCATATAAAGCCACAGTCGCGGCGGATCAACGTTGATCTCGACGCCGTCCGGCTCCATTTGCTTGAGCAGCTCGTTGAGTCTGTCGGCCTGCACTCCTTCCTTGTAGTCAACGACAAATGATTTCTTGGAGGCGTTTGGGTTGTTCTGGAGATAGGCCTGGTTGTACTCGCCTGCAATTTCGGTGTCCTTTATTGTAAGACTTTCGATGTGCTTGTTCTCGACGAGCTGAACGAATTGGTCCCATCTGAGGTTCTTAACGCCTCTCGACTGGTTGAATATCATCATGCCGGTGATGACGATGAGCAGAATGATGAGCCAATTAAACGGTCCTCTCCTGTAGGTCGGCAGAGGGGATTTTTTCGCGAGCTTGTTCCGCGGTGTGCGGCGTCGCCGGCTGGGTTTTTTATCTTGATTTTCGGTCATATAGTGTCACGTGGTCTGGTTGGCCGGTTCCGACCGGCGAGGAGCTACCATTGTGTTTCCATCAATTCTACGATCTTTTCGGCGAGTTTGTTTGCGGCCAGCGTCGATGCGTACCGGAAGTCCTGGTCTTGCAGGGTAGTGTAGCTTGCCGAGGCCGTAACGCTTCGGTGTTCTATGATCAGCTCGCCGGTCTTGAGGTTCTTCCAGTTGACCGTCGCAACGATTTGCAGCTCTCTTTCGAGGACGGTTCCGAGCTCACGCTCGATGCTGAGCGCCGATTCGCTGATATTAGTTATTTGTCCGCTGATTACGGTGTCTGCGCGGTCTGCGCTGGTGACTATCTTGTAGGGCGTATCGGCTTCGATTCTTTTTGCCAATGCGTCGGAGAGTTCATATTCCGTGCCGCGTCGGAAGGTCTGATTGTCAAACATTTCGAGGCGCACGCTCTTGACGTTCTGCGGGAAGAGGGATTCGTCCGAATAGCCGAACATTCCCGCACAGCCGTTTAGTGCGAGCGAGAAGAACGCGCTCAGCATAGCGTATAGCGTACAGCGTACAGCGTTTACCCGCTGCCGGGACAGCGGCGTAATTCGACATTCGACATTCGACATTCGATATTCTACAATCGTATTGCTATGATTGGCGGTTTTCATTTGCTTGTCTCTTATATGGTTCAGTTATTCCGGCTTTGTCCGCGCAAGCGGCCCGTGGGGCTTGCGGCTTGGGCAGCCTCTGTTTGTGGGTAGTCCTGGAGGACCATATCGTAATAAAGGTTTGCCGACTGGATGTGGCCGGTCCTGTGATAGTATTGAGCAATGACGAGCTGCTTTTCGGCCAGTTGCTCATCTATCTGCTTAATTATTTGGTTTGTTGCAAGCTTCTCGGCGTCTTGGGGGTATCTGTCCACGAATATCTGGTAGTATGTCTTTGCGGTGCTCAGATTGGCGGGGTCGTAGAATGCCCTTTTCTCTTCGGGGCGCCTGTTGTATATGGCGTGTTTTGAAGCGGCCATTGCAAGCAGGGCGTCTTTTGCGATTTGCCCGGTTTTGTATTGCAGCGAGATCTCCCACCATTTGAGATATTCATCGTTGAACAATTCCCTCTTGTGGTAGTTCTCGGCGACGGCGAGCGCGGCTCGCAGGCCAAGCGCGGACTGTATTCCAGCGCGGTCGGTGATGGTCTCCATGATTCTGACGCCCTCTGCGTCGCCTTTGAGCTTAATGACTCGCAGGACGGATTTTTTCTGACCGCCGAGATAAGCGGTGCCGATTGCATACTGGCGATCGAGGATTGCCGGACGAAGCCTGCTCTGGGGGCGTTCTTTGATGATTTTTTCATAAGCCCTGTATGCCTTTGTGAAATCTCCCTGGGAGAAGAGCAAATCGGCCTCGATAAAGGCGTCGAGGTCGGGGTCGGCGAGATCGGGGAAGTCTTTTTTCAATTGCTCATAGGCCAGTCGGGCGGGTTCGGTTTGGCCGGTGTTCACGAGCTTCTTGACCTCGACGACGGCAACGAGGAATTTGTCCTGGGGCGATATTGCCGTCCAGTTCTCGTCGCTATCGAGTCTCCAAACATCCGGCGAGGCGGTTGAGAAGGCGGCCGGAAGGGCAATCACAAGCCCGCCGAAAAGGCGGGCAAGTAGTATCCTGTGTTTTAGCATAGCTTCATCCTGTCATTATTGGTTTTGAGTTCCCAGGTTTGAATTCTTAGCCCCAACTCAAAACTTAACACTTATAACTCAAAACTACTCCAACTGACCATTATACTTGTTCGGCGGCGTAATGCAAATCAACAGCTTAAAATAAAGTATCGTTAGAATTTCACGTTCGAATGCAACTCTGCGAAGTTCGCTACGTAGCACGAGTAGGAAATTATGGGATGCTGAGGCGATAGCGGCGTTTCGGGATGTTTAGAGAGGGCGGTCCGCCCAAAAAGCGGATTGCCAGCAATTGGGGGTATGGTGTCGCAGGCGGCGTGTCCGATAAAAAAAGGGTATATCGGCCCGGTCCGCTGCGAACCATCCCCCCCTGGGGGGAGGCTGCCACCCTCGAATCTACGGCAGAGTCGCCACAATCCTGTCGGGCGCCCCGGAGACGGGGCGGGAGAGAATTTTGTGCACTATTTGCGTTTGAATTGGTGCAATCGTGCGTCGGGCTTGATAGTAT
>DATEBC010000090.1:0-7034 GCA_035288065.1 Sedimentisphaerales bacterium
ACAAAGTGCTGACCAGCGGGTAAAGGCGGAACTTGCCGAGCAGATCGAATTCTATAAAGAAGCGGTGAGCATAGCCGAAGAACAGGCACAGCGCGACGCAGACGAGCTGGCGAAGGCCCAGGCGAAGGCTCAGAGCGAAGCAGACGCCAGGGTCCGGGCCGAAGAGAGATTAAAATCGAAGGCCGACGCCGGAGCCGAGCGAATAGCGAAGGCCGAGGCTAAGTTGAGGGTGAAGCTTGAAAAGAAGCAGTACCTTGAGACGATAGCCAAGATGAATGAGCGGGCTAAGCTCAAAGACTCGCAAATGACGGCTTTGCAGGAGAAGCTCGAAGCCGAGACGAAAGCAAGATGCGAGGCTGAGGAGCAGTTAGATGCGCAGGTCGAGGCAACGGCCAATGTTGAGCAAGAGACACGCTCCAAGTTCGAGGAAGAGGCGAAGTTCTACAGAGATGCAATAACCAGGGCCGAGAAGAGGGCCGATGCGGCGGCTCTGGCGCTAATCAGGGCCGAGCAGATGCGCGATGCAGAGAAGGCCGCGAGGCTTGAGGCCGAAGAGGCCGCCCTGGTCTCGGCTGAACGCCTGAATGAAATTGAGGAAAAGGTTCGCCCCTGCCTCGATGCCCGTGACCGCGCCGAAGAAGAGTTGCGGGCCGAGATCAAAATAAGGATCAGGGCTGAAGAAAAGGCAAAAGTCGAGGCGGAACGGTGCGCCAAGGCGGAGACAAGGGCCGCAAGGCTGGCAAAGCTGCTGGCCAAAGCCGAGAAGAAGCTGGCTTGCGAAGAGAGCAAACGGGCGAGACTCGAAGCCGCTGCGGAAGAAAAGGCTCGGTCTCACGCTGAGGCCAAAGCTGAAGGCAAACGAAACGGCAAGAAGGGCGTGATAAAAAAGGTGAACGAATTCGTCACCGACAGGAGTAAGATTTTTTAGGGCGACTGCGTTTGGCCGGTACTGCGTTTCACAGATTTCGCTACTATAAGGTAATGAGATTGCTTCGTCGCTGCGCTCCTCGCAATGACAATTTGAGACTCTCAGGTGTCATTGCGAGGCCCGATTTATGGCTAGGCCATGGCTTAACCATCGGGCCGTGGCAATCGCATAGTCGCAATACTTGTGAAACGCGGTACTAAGCAAGAGTGGTGTCGGGGTAAATGCGGTCTTTGGGGCGAGGATACTATGGATGAGTTTTTAGCTTTAAGTTTTGAGTTTTAAGTTTTGGTAAATGCGGTTCTTGGGGCGAGGATACTATGGGCAGTTGGCGAAAGAACGGCGAATTCCGATGGCGTGCGGTCGGCTCGTTTCTCTTTCTGACAGCGGCATCGTTGGCCGGGGCCCGCCTGCGGCGGGGCGGCCCCGAGTGCATTGTGGAGGCCGAGGAGGTTGTTACGAGCTATGCCCCCGCCAACAACGGGGCCGGGCCTTTGTGGTGCTACGGCTCGACGGTGATTGTCAGGCAGGGGCAGGATGTGTACGTCTCAACCATAGAAACGGGGAAAGACGTTCCGCTGTTATGCAATACGAGATGGCAATTGTGGCGTCGATCCGCAGGCAAATGGCGGATCGAGCAGAGCGAAAAGGAATTCAGGCAGCGAGAGCCTTGTCCGCTTGTGGTCTTTGAAGGCGGGCCGGTCTTCCTGTCTGCAAATCCTTCGACCGAGCCGCCCGGAACCAAGTACGGGCGCTGCCGGCCGGTGGTGTTCGAGTTCGATGCGGCTGACCCTACACGCCTCGGCGGGCCAAAGGAGTCCGCCGCAGGCGGACCGGTCTGGGCGGATGGGGCGCATTTCACCGACCATTCCTACCGGGGCTTCGCCGCCGACGGCGTTAATGGCGAATTGCTCCTGCTCAACATTCACGCCGGGACCGGCGAGCAATATGTCTCGTACTGTGACGCCTCGGGCAGATGGCATCAGAAGGGCAAAATCGAGTTTCCTATACGGTCCTGCTATCCGCAGGTCGCGCTTCGAGCCGGGGCCGCGCACGTCATGGCAATCGGCGATATCGTCGAGCCGGTCGAGGAATGGCGCAAGCTCAAGTTCGAGAAGCTCAAAAACAACTGGGACTACGTCTTTCGCCGCCTGTTCTATACCTGGACGCCGAATATTAACGATGCGAATTTCGCAGTCCCGATAGAAATCGATACGGTCGAACGGACGTGCGGTCATATCACCAACCTCGACCTTTACATTGACGAAACAGGCGCGGCTCATCTGCTCTATCTGAAGCGTCCGCATCAGTATGCCTTCATCCGCGACAAGTACTTCCCCGGTGAGGATATGACCGCGCAACTGGAATACGTAGTTGTAAAGGCCGGCAAAGTCGCATCGAGAAGGACTCTAACTAAGACTGCGCCGGATTCACAGGCAATAGAGCCGTCCTTTGGACGCTTCCATATCGGCAGCGATGGCGGCCTCTACGTTATCGTCAGCGGCGCCGGCGGCAAGGCAGGTGCGCAGACCTTCGGAAATTATGTCGGCCGTGTAATTCCAGGCTCGACTTCGATAGACTTTACCCGGCTTGCCCTGAAGCATCCTTTTGGGAATTTCTTCACGAACACCGTGCGTGGCGGCTCGGCTCCGTCGGATACGATCGATTTGTTCGGCATTGCGGATGATGACCCGAATCTGCGGTACGCGAGGATTAGGCTTGAAATACGATGAAATTCGATGTTAAGAATAATGAGAACAGTATGAAGGCAGTTAGGGGGATAGAGGGGCTGATGGGTGAGGAAACATTGCCTTGCTCCGATAGGTGATTCTGTTGAATGCTGGATTACTCATCTTCACTTGCAGGAGTCAGAAATGGTGACCAACTCAAATTAGGTCTTTCATCACCAGGACATTTTATTACTCTCTGTCCTCCAGTACCATCTGCATTTACTATATGGATCTCCCAAGACCCCCACCACAGGCGACCTCGATATGATACAAATGCCAGCTTCTTTCCATCAGGAGACCAGGAAGAACATGTGTCCATAGCAGGATTATCTGTTACCCTTATCTTATCACTACCATCCGCATTCATTATATAGATTTCACTGGCTCCACCTTCTTCTTTGTATGAGTCAAACGCTATCTTTTGCCCATCAGGAGACCAGGATGGCTTTGAATCTTTAGCGGGATTGTTCGTAAGCTTTTTCTGTTCAGTTCCGTCGGCATTCATAACATAGATTTCAGCGTTCCCGTCTATGTGTGACACGAACGCTATCTTCTCTCCATCAGGAGACCACGAGGGCTGCCCTCCATTGTCGGCAGTGGCTGTCAGCCTCTTCTTTTCGCCTTCATAAGCATCTATTACATAGATTTCTGAATTTGCGTCTTCGTGGCTTCTTGAGACGACAGCCAGATGTCTCCCGTCAGGAGACCAGGCGATTCCACAGACGCTTGCGGGATCACCTGTAAGATTCTTCTGCTCGCTCCCATCGGCATTCATTACGTATACTTCCAAATTCCCATCTCTGTCTGACAGAAACGCTATCTTTCTTCCATCGGGAGACCAGGCAGGCCCACAGTCGTCGGAGGGATTGTTTGTCAGTCTCGTTGGCTCAGATCCGTCTGAATTCATAATGTATATTTCAGAGTTCGCGTCTCTGTTTGAATAAAAGACTATCCTCTTTCCATCGGGAGACCAGGGACCCGTGGGGAAGAACCAGCCATCGGCAGTTGTCAGTTTTTGTTGCTCGCTCCCATCAACATTCACAACGTAAATATCACTATATCCCGGTGTAAATGAAGTCGAAGACGTATAGAATCCGTCCTTGTGTGAAGTGAAAGCTATCTTCGTTTCCCTATGCAATCTCTCTTCATGTGACTCTCTTGGTTTCTCCCGCTTACAGCCAGAGATACTAACGATCAAACCTGCACAACAAAGAACAACTACAAGTATGGCTCTCTTTTCGCAATCCATAGTATTCCCCAAAGTGCCACCCTAAATTAAATCTATCATCGTGAATCATACTTCGGCTCTATTCATTTTGCAATATACTCCTGTTAGGCCCTTTTCTCCCCCCCCGGCCTTTCGACCAAAACACACACGTGTTTTCCCGGTTAATTCCCCTCTCAAAAGCCTCAAAATTCTTCAAATTCTGCCAAAATATGACTGGGGTATGACTGGGATATGAGTGAGTAGTGAATGGTTGCGTACGCATTTGCCTGTTTTTGAGGGGAAAGCAGGAAGAATCTGACTATGTAGAAACTCACTAAGGTGTTATATAGTAGGGAGTTAGGGGAAATGGGGGCGGAATTTGCCACGTCAGTGACAGTATCTGTTAGTGAGACTTTGGCAGAGTTTGAAATTGGTTGCGTCCGGGCCGAGAAGGGCCTAAAATACTGCTTTCAATACAAAATGAAGGGGTTGATATGTTGGCGAGGCTGCATAGCGTTACATTGGAAGGAATCGAAGGGGTGATTTGCGAGGTCGAGGTTGACGTCGCACGGGGAGGGTTCGAGAAGTCCGTGATCGTTGGTCTGCCCGATGCGGCGGTAAAAGAGAGCACCGAGCGGGTCAGAAGCGCGATTGTCAATAGCGGCTACAGGTATCCCAAGACACAATCGGTGGTCAATCTTGCCCCTGCGGACGTGAAGAAAGCAGGCCCTGCATTCGACTTGCCGATAGCGCTGGGGATACTAATCGGCCAGGGAATCCTCGTCAACCCGGACATCAACGACATCGTTATCCTCGGCGAGCTGGCGCTCGATGGGCGGGTTCGTCCCGTAAACGGCGTCCTGAGTATGGCGATGACCGCGGCGACAAACGGCTTTCGCAGGATGATTGTGCCGTTGGAAAACGCCGAAGAGGCGGCGGTCGTTAAGGAGATGGAGGTCTTTGCGGTCGGCTCTCTGACGCAGGCTGCCGGCTTCCTGGCCGGCCAGTTGCCCCTTGAGACAACCACGGTTGATATCGACGAGCTTTTCTCGGTCTCATCGAGCTATGACGTCGATTTTGCCGATGTCAAGGGTCAGCAAAGCGTCAAGCGCGCCCTGACTGTAGCCGCAGCGGGCGGCCACAATATTATGATGATAGGCCCGCCCGGCGCAGGAAAAACGATGCTGGCCCAGAGACTCACGACTATCCTGCCGACGCTGAGCCTGGCTGAATCGCTTGAGACGACGCAGATATATTCATCTGTGGGGCTGTTGGACAAGGGCAAACCCCTGCTTGCCACTCGTCCCGTCCGCATGCCGCACCATTCGGCCAGCGGGCCGGCGCTGATAGGCGGTGGAACCATGCCGAGGCCCGGAGAGTTGTCGCTCGCTCATTTCGGAATACTGTTTCTCGATGAGTTTGTGGAGTTTCCGCGGCACGTTCTCGAGATGATTCGCCAGCCTTTGGAGGATGGCTTTGTGCTTGTCTCGCGGGCGAAGAAGACGATCAGATTCCCGGCCCGCTTCATGCTGGTCGCCGCGATGAACCCGTGCCCCTGCGGCTACTTCGGCAGCGACGCGAGGCGCTGTAAATGCACGCCGGGCCAGATAGGGCGCTACCTCTCGAAGGTATCGGGGCCGTTGGTCGATAGGATCGATATTCATATCGAGGTCCCCGCAATAAGCTTCGGCAAGCTGCGCTCGAAGTCGGGCCAGCTCGATTCGGCCTCGATGCGACAGGCGGTGATGCGCGCCAGGGACATCCAGGCCGGGCGGTTCGGCGACGGCGAGATTATGACCAATGCGAGTATGAGCCACAAGCAGGCGGAGAAGCTTTGTCCGCTCGATTCGGCCGGCGAACTCATCCTCAAACAGGCGATGATGGAGCTCGGCCTCAGCGCCCGGGCGCACGACAAGATATGCAAAGTAGCCCGCACAATAGCCGACTTGGCCGGCGCCGACCGAATAGCCCCGGAACACGTCGCAGAGGCCATAAGCTACCGAAAGCTGGACAGAAGATTGTAGCCGCATGATGCTGATTCGACAGGAGTTCCGTTTGTAAACATGGCTTGCACCAGCCTTTTTTGCAAGAGATGGTTGTTATTTTGGGTCCATGGTTTTCCGGCAGAATAGCGTAAAATGGCGGTAAAACCGGGTTTGCGGGCGATTTTCCGCACATCGTCTTGACATTCCATAGATTTTCTGCTAAGATTAAGGGTTGTTGTTTGTTCTTATGGTAGGTAGTTCATGGAGAATAACAGGCCTTGTAATTGTGATCTCTGAAGGAGGAGGTATGTTTAAGCCGTCGGCAGTAGCTAAGGGTCTCCAAATCTTTGTCGTTTTTTCGCTTCTTTTCCCGGTTGCCGGCCTTGCCAAGGATATCAAGGTCTCCGAAGCCATCCTGGCGCATCAAAAGGAGAAGGTGCGCCCGTCGGACCAATCCCCATTCGAGCACTCCCAGAGACTGAGAAAAATGGGCCTGAACCCTCAGAACCTTGCGGGCGAAGATTGTGCGCTGTATGTCAAGCAGCGTCTGACCCGCAATGAGATAGCCAGGCTCAAACAGCAGGGCGTTGTGGTTCACGAGACTTATGTCCCGCCCGTTCCCGGAAAACACGAGAGCGGGTTTCACCTGGCGACGGTCGCCTATTCAAGCCTTGACCTTATTCGCCGGGACGAGCGTTGCGTCAAACTCGAATCCACGGAGTTTGCCAGCAAGCCGTTGAATGATCTTGCCGCACAACAGACCAACGTCGATATGGTCCATGCCGGGACTGGCGTCGATGCAAGGACCGGGCTCGGGGTGAAGATCGCCATTGCAGATTCCGGGCTCGATTTGACACATGCCGATATTCCGACGCCTGCTGAGGCATACGATATGACCGACGGGACCGGCCCGGCCACTTGGGGCACGGATGTTACGAACCATGTAACCGATCACGGGACACACGTAACCGGCTCGGCTGTGGGCAGCGGCGCCCTCTCGGGCGGCACGTATGTCGGTTGCGGACCGGGAGCTACGCTCTATTTCTACAAGATCGGCGACGATGTCTATGCCTCCGCATCCGACACCGACATGATTGAGGCGATAGACAGGGCGCTGGCGGTGGACTGCAATGTCTTCTCTATGAGCTATGGCGGGACGAGCACTTTTATGGATGGTTCAGGCTCCG
>DATEBC010000091.1:0-3855 GCA_035288065.1 Sedimentisphaerales bacterium
AACAAGATAATTCGACGTGGTGAATTTCCAGGTTCGGCCCATTTCGAGGCCGGGAGACTCGACAACGGCCCAGTAATAAGTCGTGCCGAGGTTCAAATCGCCGGGCGGGTTATAGCTGTTCGGCCCCTGAGGACCGGCCACTTGAACCATGTTGACAGGGTCGTCGGCCCCGAGATAGATGGTATGGGCCATCGCCCCATCGCCAGGACTCCAGCTTAGAACAACGTCGCGGGCAACATCCTGGGCATTATTCTCAGGGTAAGGATTCCAGGCCCAGGAAAGGTCGATACGCATGATCTCCGCAATTCCCATCGCATCCTTGGCCAGGTCGTAGATTCGGAAATCGTCAAGGGCTGCATTAAGGTATCCGTCGGCGACATATTGTGACCTGCCGATCCAGTTCTGGGTAGAATAGCCGACGTCGCTTGGGGTGAGTGTAACGGCGGTATTGATTCCGACGACATCGCCGTCGAGATAGACGGCGGCGGTTGCAGAGGCCGCATCGATGGTCACGGCGAGGTGATGCCAGCCGGTCGAAAGGTAAGTGGTCGTATCAACTATCTGCTCTCCGGCGTCGGGGGGCTTGATAGCGAAACGCATCTGACCATCCGTGCCGATGCGCGGACATAAGAACAGATATGTTGCCGTTCCGGAGCCGAAATCAAAGATCCGCTGCCAGGCGCCTCCGAGATTGCTGAAGTTGACCCAGGCAGCGAAGGTGGAGCTGGTTAGAGAGGCAATGTCGGCCCCGATGGGCAGATCGACGTAGTCGGCGGCGCCGTCGAAGCTTATTGCCTGCTCATCATAACCCGCCAGATAGGTCGGCCCGTTCATCTCGGTTCCATCGCGGCCGTACCCTGATGAATCAAGGGCGTTACTGTCGAATTTGAGCCACAGCCTGAGGTTTGGATCGGCGGGCGCAGCCGGATCGTAAATCGCCTTGAAGGTCCAGACCGGGCCGGGATACTGCACCGCACCAGTCTCGCCGGAAACACCGTCTATGCGCCAATAGACGCGCTGGTAGTAGCCAAGAGACAGAGGCCCATACTCATTCGGGCCGGTCGGGGCGCCCTTATACTCGGGCGATGCGGTAGTCGCATCGGCCACTGCGGCCGGGTCGCTGCCCACATAGACGTGCTGGGTGGTGTAAGGAGCCCCGGTGCTTTGGTCGATGCCCGCAGACCAATTCAAGGTAGTGTTGAGGGGGGCATCGAGGGAACCGTCTGCGGGGTCGGGGCTGTACGCGGTTACGGGGACGTAAGGCATTAGATGGTTGCCTGGAATAACTTCGCGTACTCCGCCGGTATCGGGGCCTCGCCAGGCTGCGGATATATTGTCTCCCCCGCCGCCCTCTTTCATCAGGCCGGAGATATAGTACATTTGTCCGCCTTCGAGATGGACGGGAGCGGACTGCATTCCGGGTCCGCCGACGCCGCCGCTGGCGGCATCATCGAAGTCTCGGGAGTTCACCCAACCTGTTACGTAAGCGATAAGGCTGGCATTGGCCGGATTGGAATCGGTGCTGAGCCACAATTCACCTGCGTCGTCGCTGGCGATCCAGAAGGTATAGTCGCCGGATTCGAGGACGTAGAGCCAGCCGTGGAGGCGGCTTCCGTAGGAATTAGCGACGCCGTCGCCGGGGGACGGGTCCCAGTTAGTCGGCCCTTCAAAGAGGCTGACCAGCTCGCTATCGTCGGGGCTGTCCGGATAGCGAGGATCATTTTTGAGCAAGTTCAGGTCTCCGTTCCAGTCTTCTGTCGGGAACTGCCACCACTCTCGTAAGATTGAGCCCATCCCCGGCGGTGTGGTCGTGAAGCTCCACACATCGCCTTTGGTATAGATACTGTTGAACGGAGGACCATTCTTTTTCAGCTTCGTATCGACACGCCAGAAATACTCGGTCTCGACGTTGAGGTTCGCAAGAACGATTGTCTCCGTCGGCACGTTGCCTTTATATAGCGGCGCAGCGGTGCTGCCCGTAGCAACGGCTGCGATGGCGGCCTCATCCGTGCCGGAATAGACATTGTAGCTCAGCGCGTAGCCGGTTAAAACCTGGTCGCCGAGGCGCCAGGTGCAGGTCGGATTCTGGGATACCAATTCCTCGCCGTCGGCCGGTTCCGGACCCCACGCCTCTTTTGGCATAACGGTAAAGCTCCAGATCGCGCCCATCCAGTATCCTGTGCCGTGCCACGTATCGACGCACCAGTAGTAAGTAGTGCCGGGGATAAGCGGCGCTCGTGCGTATTCGGGGATTCCGGGATCGTCGTAGCCCACGACAAAGGCGGTCTCACTATATGCAGGCCAGGGCGGGACAGTGCCCAGACTAAACATCGGATCGCGATCGATCACATCCTGCTCAACGTCACTGAAGTACGCATTGGACCAGTAGCCTTCTGCGGATGCGCCGGGCGTGTAATCAAGTATCAAATAGACGTTGGGCGGAGCGCCGTATTGCGGGCCAACATTGACGCCGTCGGCAGGGATCGGGTTCGAAGCGCGGGTAACGGGACTGAATTGGAAGTTGTTTACGATATCCGCCGGGCTGAGGGCACCGTCGTGAATGCGAACAAGGGCCAGAGAGCCGGAGAAATAATGATTGCTCGGAGCGCCGGCAGTGTTCTCATTTTGTGTGCCGATCTTTATAGGCATGTCTGGGTGGGTGTTTAGCGTCATCGAAGATCTGACGGACTCCTCAACGCCATTAACATACACTCTCGCAGCAACGCCGTCATAGGTATAGACGAGATACCACCAGGTATTGGCGGCCGGCGCGGGCGAGTGATCCCCCCACCATCCCATGTCATAGACGGCGCCGTCCCAGTGTCCGACGGCGCCCCAAAGCGGGTCGTTGCCGTAGTTGAAAGACATGTTTGTGGCGCCCGGTCCGCCGCGGTGCGCCCAGGCGACCATTGTCTCCTCCTGGGGTATGGAGGGGTTGTAGGCCCAGACCTCTATCGACCGTGTTCCGGCGCCTTCGATACCGTTGGGCGAGACGGGCCCTTCGAACCAGTCGGCGCCGTTTAGTGTTACGGCTTTGGCGCCGTTGACAATCTCAACAACAATAGGGTCGCCGTTTTCATTTGCGACAAAGTCTCCCGTCGTCGAGCCGCGGTTGGGCCATATCGTTACCGGGGCGCCCTCTGTCAGGTCGTCGGCCCTAAGATCGACCAACAGGTTCTCGGCGACGATCAGGTCTGCGCGGGCGGCGCCGACCGAAAGCACGACGACAAGAGCAATACAACTGAAATACGTCAATTTCGTGAACATGGGAGTCCTCCTGAACAAGCAAACTGCTGAATACGGATTAATGCGGATTGTGACATTTTTTTCTTCTTCGACAGGCAGGCGGTATTCTATAAACTTATTCGCCGCCGCCCAACTTCAGGCCCGATAACAGTGGCGCTATCTTATACGTTATTGAAGTTGTTGTCAAGCAAGCGCCCTTGTGCCTCGATCGCCTCCTCCGATGCAGGAGTGAATACGCCGCGTGCAAAAAAGCGGGCTGCTCTGCCGGCATCCGAGGCTCGCAACAGGGCAACAGCTTCGTGCCCGGCAAGCTATCTTAGCCACCCTTGATTTATAGCACATTTCGCGCGTTTCGGCAAGGAAATTAACCGGTGAATCGAGCAGAAGGCGCGAGGATTGCAGATAGAAAGCCGGCCGGGATGGTCACGCGGGGCGGTATCGGGCGTGCACGGGCTAACCCGCTCCCTGACGGGCGTGTTGCTCAAATACGAAATCCGAATTTCGAAATACGAAACAAATTCAAAACACTAATGTCCGAATCAGCAAAACTCTGTTCTGACGATGTCAGAACAGTATGGGTCATTTCAATTTTGGTTATTTGAGCTTGTT
>DATEBC010000092.1:0-7322 GCA_035288065.1 Sedimentisphaerales bacterium
CCGGAGGATTCTAAACTAATTTTGTCCGCCAACAACCAGGGAAAAGGGGCCGCGACCGCCCGTGGCCCCGGCCCCTCGCATGGCTTATTGTCATCGGACTGTGTATCGACGTTGTTTTAGCCGTTGAGGGTCCAGCCCGGGCGGTAGTCGCGCCTGAGAAGGTCGTTGGCCTGGTCGCTGTTGGTTACGCGGCCTTTTTCGCCGTCGTAGTCGAGCTTTTTGCCGACGCGGTAGGCAACCAAGCCAAGGAGCATCATCTCGATTGCGGTTCCGCCGTAGTCGAAGTCGCAATGCGTTTTTAGGTCGCTCTTGCAGGCATCGACCCAATCCTTCTGGAAGTGGCCCATCGGCGGCATCACATCGTCTTTGTTCCGCCGATTGTAGTATGTCAGATCGGCGTCGTCGCCGAAAGGCAGGAGTATCCGCGAATCGTAATCGCAGACGACATAGCCCTTGCTGCCTTTGAACATGGCGCCGTGTCCGGTCTTGTTCAGATCAACGTAGTCCTTTGGCGATCTGGGCATCATGCCTCCCTGGTACCAGTGGACGGTAATGGGACCGCGCCAGTCGTTGGCGGGGTAATCAAAGGAAGTGTGCAATTCGACGGGCGAGACTTCGGGATTGTATTTTTCGCCTTCGCCCTGGGCCGTCGTCGGAAGGCCGGCGTCAACCGCGTTCCAGACCAAGTCGATGGTATGGCTGCCCATGTCGCCGACCTGGCCTGTGCCGAAGTCCCAGTACATATTCCACGAGAGGCAATTCATACCTGGCCCGCCTTTGAAGTACTCCGGACTATAGGGGTGGAAGGGCGACGGCCCGATCCAGAGATCGTAGTGGAGGGTCTTGGGCGGCTCGCCTTTTGCGGGCGGATAGCCTGGCCTGCGAATCTGGCGATCGCCCCAGGCATAAGCGTCGGTCAACTGGCCGATGGCTCCATCCTTGACCAGCTCGCGGACGCGCTCGAAGTTTGGTTTTTCGTGGCGCTGCGTGCCGACCTGCGTGGCGATTTTGTTTCTGTTCTTGAGGTAGTTTGCGCGGACGATGCGCGCTTCTTCCACCGTGTTGCCCAGCGGCTTCTCACAATAGACGTGCATTCCCCTGTTCATCGCCCAGTTGGCGATGAAGGCATGCGTATGGTCCGTGGTGCAGCAGATCACGGCATCAATGTCTTTTTGATCGAGACACTTGCGCCAATCGACGTAGGTTTTGGCCTTCGGGAACTTTTTGGCGGCGTGAGCGATGTGGTTCTCATCCACGTCGCACAGGGCTACTACGTTTTCGCTGGAGATCGAGCCGAAGTGCGCATCGGCCCGGCCCCAAGTGCCGATCATTGCCACGTTGAGCTTGTTGCTCGGCGAATTGCCGGCGGAGAGTGTGCCGCTGGGTAGAATAAAGAATCCGAGGCCGGCGGCGGCGGATTTGAGGAATTCGCGTCGTTCGAGGATATGAGAGTCTTTCATTTTATGTGCCCTTCACTGAGGTTCTGTTTTGTTGCCGTCAAATCGGAAAAGTCAAGGTTACCCGCAATGGGCGTGAGATACAAGGGAAAAAACGGGGCAGGCGGGCGTATTTCGTATCTCGTGAAGCGTGAAGCGTGAAGCGTGAGGCGTGAAGCGTGAAGCGTGAAGCGTGAGGCGTGAAGCGTGAGGCGTGAAGCGTGAAGCGTGAAGCGTGAGGCGTGAGGCGTGAAGCGTGAAGCGTGAAGCGTGAAGCGACGGGGCGGGGAATCCGGCTTCGCCGCGATAAATTGGCTTTGATTGGCTTTGTTTTTTTCTGATCCGGTAGGGGAAAAACATCGATAATGCTTTTTGTGGCAAGGAGTTAAGGTCATTTTGCCTATTTGAAATTGGGTTCGTTTTGCATAATTGCGACATAGCCAGGAAGACACCAAGACGCGAAGGGTGAAAGAGCATAAGGGCTCTGGGCTTCGCTCCCGGCTTCGCACAGGGCTACGCCGAGGCGGGCCAAGGCTACGCCGGGGCAGGCGCACGACGGACGAGCACGGCGAGAGAAGGAGCGTAACCACGAATTCTCACGAATAAGCACGAATTCAAACAGTAGGTGATAAAAGGATGCCACTATTCAGCTCATACGATGGATTTGATGTTCGATATTCAGTTTGGTGGGTATTATATCATATTGGGTGTTTGGTGTCAAGTGAAATTCAACCACGAAGTTACACGAAGAAGCACGAAGGGGAGTTGGGGGGGAGAGAGAGGAGATCGGGGGATCAGGTGACCAGGATGTGGATATCAGGATGTCAGGGGATCAGGAGTGGGCACGGAGGACGGATGACGGACGACTGACGACGGAAGGGGGGCGCATTAGATTAGGGTCGGGGCGGGGGATTTTCTTATTGATTATTGATGATTGATTCCGCCAAGGGCGGATCTTTGATATTTGACTGGGGATGGGGATTGTGTAGAATTGACTTGGCCAGCCCGTCATGGGCCGGGCCGGCGGGTTACGTCGTCCCCGATTGGTCGTTCCGACGACGGCTAAACGGGGGAGGCGAAGATAATTTGAGGGCACGGGATGGCGAAAGATGTTTTTGACACGTATCTGAGCGAGATAAATGAGGCTTATTTGCGTGGGGATGCTACGGAGTATACGCATCGGGGGGATGACCGACACGCAGGCGACCGTGTCGGGGGAGAATAGGAGCAGAGCACTTGCAGGGTTAGCCCAGAGTAGTACAATAGGGGGGAACGGTAGTTAAGAATGAAAGGATTTGCCGGTGAGCGGCGACGTTAGCGACCGAAAACGACTTGTGGCAATAACAAAGGGTAATATTGCTCAGAAGCACATTTACCTGAGTGGGCACCACGATTTTTTCCCGAAGGAGGCTTACGGGCAATCGAGTGCACGACGCGGCAAGGGGAGAGAATTGACTTTGATCGTCGAGGGATTTGACAAACCGGTCACCACCGATATTGGCATCAATGGTTCGAATGGAAAGCCGCGCAACTTCTTCAGAAACCGGCGGTGGGTGAGAAGGTTCTTTGAAAGGCATGAGTTGCGCGAAGGCGATGTGATTGCCATTGAGAGAGTAAATAAGTTCAAATATCGAGTGTATCCATTCGAGAGCAAGAGGGTTCGCGAGGGAACCGCAATTCCGGACCACTGGCCGGAATTGACTGAGGACAAACCCACAGCGATAGATCTTTTTGCGGGATGTGGAGGAATGTCGCTCGGGTTGAAGAAGGCTGGATTCCAGAATCTTCTTGCCGTAGAATGGGATGCTTCTTGTTGTGAGACGTTCCGAGCCAACATAAGCCCGCGGATACTTCAGTGCGCTATCCAAGAGGTGGAAAGCTTCCCTGCGTGCGACCTCCTGGTTGGAGGGCCGCCGTGTCAGGGATTCAGCAATCTCGGAGAGAAGCTCCCGAAGGATCCGAGGCGGCAATTGTGGCGTCATTTCGTTCGCGGAATTCAGGATGCGAAACCGTTGATTTTCGTGATGGAAAATGTTCCTCCCTTGCTTAAGTCTGCGGAGTACGAGGAAATATGCAGGAAGGCACGAAAGCTGGGCTACGACGTTGAGGGTCGTATTCTAAACGCGGCCGACTACGGAACGCCGGAATTGAGAAAACGAGCGTTTCTTATTGGCAGCAAGATAGGTGCCCCCCTGTTTCCGAAACCGACGCACAGGGATCCCAACAAGGAACCTACGTTTGAGACGAGTATGCTCCCATTGTGGCGGACTGTTAGGAATGCCATGGGGGATCTGCCCAGACAACCCGATGGCACAAATTGGCACATAGGTCGGAATCCTACAGAGAAGTCCATCAAGCGGTATAAATATGTGCCACCTGGAGGCAACCGATGGGATTTGCCGCTTGAGCTAATGCCCGAATGCTGGAAGAGGAAGACCAAGGGGGGCACAGATCTATTCGGCCGGTTGTGGTGGGACAGACCCTCGGTTACAATACGGACAGAATTCTACAAGCCGGAAAAAGGGCGATACCTTCACCCTGAGGAGGATAGGCCCATAACGCATCGAGAAGCAGCTCGCCTGCAAGGCTTCGATGACAATTTTGTTTTCATTGGGAAGAGAATAGAGGTAGGAATACAAATCGGGAATGCGGTTCCACCGCCGCTCGCATTCGAGATTGGGCGGGCTGTCCTGGGCCAAATTAGAGATGTTGGGGCAGCGCAAGAAATCAGGCAGCGTTCGCACATGATGGTTAATGCTTAGGCCGAAAATGGGAGACTGAGATGGGCGAAATACTGAGATTACGTGAAGATTATCACAAGAGACTCTGCGAGCATATCTGTGGATATAGACCGGGTACTAAAAACTTGAACATATCTGATACGGGCAATCAGTTGAGCAAAGACGTTAGCCAAAGAATGGTGTCCAAGTTTGGAATTAAGATAAGCGAGAAAGACGTCAGCCCGCAGAGAATAGGCCAACAATTTGCGGAGATCACAAAAGAGTTTGTTGAAAAAGCTTTTGAGATGCTGGGACATCTCAGACCGGGCGTGTGGCACTTCTCCACATCACAAGCCACTCAAGGGATCGCCGCATTTGAGCAATATGCTCACTTGAGTGATGTTCAACGTATCCTGAATGATAACCCGGAGCTTAAGACAGCGCTGGGTGGGGACTATCTTATCACGCCGGACGTTATCGTAGCACGTGAGGCAGAGCCAGATGAGAGAATCAACGAAAACCAGAAGCTTGTTGACGTTGAAGAAGACGTGGTTTGCTATTCGCCTCTGCGAAGGGTGAACGTTCCGCAAAGTCCGTTGATCCTCCACGCGAGCATATCTTGCAAGTGGACGATAAGGAGTGACCGGGCACAGAACACACGGACGGAAGCACTTAACTTGATTAGGAACCGGAAGGGGAATACACCACATATTGTGGCCGTGACTTTTGAGCCGCTGCCAGGCAGACTTAGCTCTCTGGCGCTGGGTACAGGGGATTTGGATTGTATGTACCACGTTGCGTTGCCTGAATTGCAGGAGGCCATTCGTGAAACTAGGAGCGAAGACCACATCGAGCAGATCGAAACTCTTGTGAACGGTCGGCGATTGCGGGACATGAGCGACCTGCCTGTCGACTTGGCGATTTGAGTCATGACGGATGTTTACAGCGAACCCAAACGCAGCGAGATTATGGCTCTGGTGAAGAACCGGAGAACGAAGCCCGAAGAGCAGGTTGCGGCGTTATTGCGGAAGCTTAAAGTGCGATGCGGGCGCAATGTTAGGTCATTGACGGGGGAACCGGACTTCGTCATATGTTCGGCACAGACGGTCGTATTTGTTCACGGGTGTTTCTGGCACAACCATAGTGGCTGCAAAAGGGCTAAGCTCCCAAGTACGAACAGAGGTTTCTGGAAGAAGAAAATTGAAGGGAACAGAAGGCGTGATGCCAGAACAGCACGCAAGCTTCGGAAGCGGGGATGGCATGTGTTGACTATTTGGGAGTGTTCTCTTCGGAATCCGGAACGGGTTTTCAAGCGCTTAAATCGAGCGCTTTGCGGAGGCTGATAAGGGGCGGGTATATATCAATAAGGACCAGTATTTCGAGGGTGTTCGGCAGGAGGTTTGGGAGTTTCATATTGGGGGTTATCAGGTTTGCGAGAAGTGGTTGAAGGACCGGCGGGGAAGGAAACTTTCGTATGATGATATCAGGCATTACCAGAAGATAGTGGTTGTGCTCGGAGAGACGGGGCGGTTGATGAATTCGTGTTGTTTGGTTGATATTTTTGATTAGGAGATGGGGCATGAGCAAGCCCCACGGGCTCCATGCGGAGATGGCCGTGCTACGAGGTGTCGTGGGGTCTTGCGAGAGACGCAGGGGATCGGCCGGAGGCGGATAAGGTGCATGAGGTTAGGTCATACCGATATTGTGGGGGTTTTCTTTCCGGGTGTTTTGATAGGCTCGTTTGAGAAACTCTTCTTGGTCTTTGGCCTCGCCGGGCCGGTCGGCGTTTTTGTCGGCGAGCTGCCTCTCGAAAAGAACAAGGGCGGCGTTCAGCCGGATTTCGTATTTGCCCTTTTCTTCGCCGTCGCGGGCTAATTCTGTGATGCAGTTGCTCAGATCTGTGGATTCCACCGAGGCGAGCAGCTTCTGGAGAGGAATATCAGTGGCGGTCTTGAGCATTTCGAAAAGGATTTGGGCGGTTTGCCTCAGCAGGGGGACGTCAAAGTCGTCGGCTTTGATTCTGCCTTTGATTGTCTTATAGAACCTGGGCTCATTTAGAAGGACTTCGAGGATTTCTCTTTGTGCGGCGGCGAAGAGGCCCTGGCCGAGGTCTGCGGCCGGGACTTGCTTGTTTTCGGCGCCGTAGCTTGCAGTTCTTGCGGCGCGGGTTATGCGAGTATTGAGCTCTTTGTTTATTTGCTTACTTGTCAGGCCGACTATTGTGGATATGCGGTTTACCAGAAGCCCCGCATCCACGGGCGAGATGTTGCCCGCAGACAAGCCGACGGCTATTGCCTGAAGATATTCTTCAAGGGCGGTCTTCCTGCCGGTGAGAGTATCGTCTTGGGCGAATTTCTCCAGCAGTCGATCCCATTTGAACTGCAGAACGTCAACTGCGCCGTCGAGCAGCCGGTCAAAGGCCTCTTTGCCCGAATTGAGGATGTAATCGCAGGGGTCCTTGCCTTGTGGTACGGAGGCGAGCTTGATGTCTATGTGCTGGGACAGGCAAACCTCGAGTGCGCGATTGGCCGCTTCGATCCCGGCGACGTCACTATCGAAAACGAGGATCACTTTTTTTGCGTAGCGCCGCAGGATTCGCGCGTGACCGGTGGTGAAGCTGGTGCCGAGCGTCGCGACGACGCTGGTGCAGCCGTGCTGATGGGCCATTATGACGTCCGTGTAGCCTTCCACGACGACGGCGGCGCCCGATGAGACGATTGTGTGGCGGGCCTGCTCCAGGCCGAAGAGCGAATTGCTCTTGTCAAACAGGGCGGTTGTGGGCGAGTTTATGTATTTTGCCCCGGTCTGGTCAAGGGTTCGCCCGCCGAAGGCGATCAGCCGCCCGGTGACATCGGTAATTGTGAACATCAGCCGGTTGGTGAATTTGTCCTGGTTGTCGTGTGTTATCAGGCCCGCCTGCCGGAGCAATTCGACGGGGATTTTTCTTTCGTGGGCCGCCTTGAGAAGGTCGTCGCCGGTATCGAGAGCCAGGCCGATTCGCCAGGCCCTTATGCTTTCGGGCGAGATTTGTCTTTGGACAAGATAGTCCCGGGCGATTTGGCCTTTGGTTTTGTCCTGGAGGTTCTTGGCAAAGTGCTCGGCGGCCCAGGCATTGACCTTTGCCAGGCGGTTTGGATCAACGTCAGGGATTTGCTCAGGGGTATGC
>DATEBC010000093.1:0-7446 GCA_035288065.1 Sedimentisphaerales bacterium
TCGAAGAATCTGCACCGATTGGGCCAGGCTATGTACGTCGTCGTCGAATCGGGCCATCCAAAGGCATGCCTCATCCCCGACATCTTCCACATCTACAAAGGCGGATCGGACTTCACCGGCCTCAAAGCCATTAGCGCATCGGCTATCCAGGTCTTCCACATGAACGACTACCCCGCCGACCCGCCTCGCGAACAAGCCCGAGACAGCGACCGCGTATTCCCCGGCGACGGCGTCGCACCCGTTACACAAATCATTAGAGACTTGCTCGCAAACCGCTGCAACGCCGTCCTTTCACTCGAGCTGTTCAACCCGATTTACTACCAGCAGGATCCCCTGACCGTGGCCAAAGCAGGCCTGGAAAAAACGAAATCCGCAGTCGAGAAAGCGTTAAGCGCCGGTTAAGGCAATATATTATGTCTGCCGATAAAATCCAGGTAGTACCCCATAACAATCGAAACTGTGGGCATCATCGTGAGGTGCTTCGGCGACGGAACAACCTCTGCTTACGAGGGGTAGGAGATTGCCACGTCGGCCTTCGGCCTCCTCGCAATGACAACACCCACATAATCAAGTGTTATGGGGTAGTAGTGTGATAGTAGCAGACAGCCCAAGAGAAAAATGCAGAAAGAGAGGGATGCTATGAAGCGCGTAAAGCGTATTCTTGTCCTGACAGTCTTCTTTGTGAATCTGACGGCCTCAGCTCAATCCCAGCCGTCCTTTCATGGCCCCGGCGATCTCGCCTTATCTGGAATCGACCGTCTCTACGTCGTAGTTGATATTCGACAAACGACCACGCCACAACTCGACCCCTGCGACATCGAGCAATCGATAACAAATCACCTGGTCGAAGCAGACATTAAGGTCCTCAAGAGCGACCTTGGCCCCCTGCAATCCCGGATGATGGAAGTCCTCAAAAGGAGAATTGACCCAAATAGCGTCCACAACCTCACGTTTAGAAGGGGTGAAGCGCCCGAGCTGGCCGTCGAAATCACGTTGATTCGACCGGGCCAATCCGACCAGACCGTTTTCTGTCTCCAGACATCGCTGGCTCGCGCCGTCGTCCTGCAGGGCCGCGACAACATCACACTCAAAGCACCCGTCTGGAAAACGCAACCTGCACTCGGCCTGACTTCCGGCGAGACTTTGCACTCGGTGGTCGCCGCCGCCATCCGCGAGCAGATTCGGGCATTTCTCAAGGCTCGCAAAGACGCCGACGAATCAGCAAAACATTTCCCGTCTTCACCATCGCACACGTCGCCCGCCAAAACCGCAGCCGACCCAACACCAACGATAACAACAGCCGAACACCAATACGTCGCATCAAAGAACAGCAATGTCTTCCACACCCCCAACTGCCGCTCGGCAAAAAGAATCTCGCCGGAAAACCTCACAGGCTTCAAAACCAGGCAACAAGCCCTTAACGCCGGCAAAAAACCCTGCAAACTCTGCACACCATGAATACTGACATATCAAAAGGAGACGAAAATGTTCAGACATTCTCTCTTGGCTCAGGCCATTCTCGCCATTGTCATAATGTTGCCCTGCCCATCTGTGGGCCTGGCAGCGAGAACTCCGGCCCGGCGCGCCCCCGCGGGCTTCAAAGTCCTCCGCTCCACAGATGCCTCCGAAAATCAAAGGAACGCAATGGCCGAGAGACTCGGAGCAAAGATCACCGACCTCTCGAACACGTCTTTTTTGGTTAACGGCCAGCCGCTTCAGATGAACCTAATCAGGTGCCCGAGTTCGGCTGAAGCCGCAAAAGTCCATAAATCAGCCGCCGCGACAAAAACACACCCTGCCTTTTGCATCCTGGCCGATAACACGGTAGTGGAGTTCGTCTGCGACGATCCCGGCCTCGCCACCCTCGCCGCTTTCGAGCTGGGATTCAAGCCGAAGCCCGACCGGGCAACATACAAAATATCTTTCCGGGTCGCCCCCGTTGAGAAAACCGACTATACGGCCTGGAAAAACTTGAGCAATATGTTCGCCTCGGCGAACCGAGACCCGAATAATCTCGCCTTCAAATCCAGAATCGAGATGTTGCTCGGAGGCTTTCGCTTCGGAAATGACCTGGTCTTCAGGACCGCCGGCGACGTCCAGACAGCTCCATCATATTCGTTCGAGCCGAAGCCGGCAAAGATAACCCCTCTGGCCGGCGGCGAAACGACACAATACACGTTCCAGGACCTGCCCAGAGAGGTCAATATCCCCGTTGTCTCGCTCAACGCCACCATACACACTTCCGAAAACCCCCTCACCCCAACATCGCGGAAGGCCGGACCCGAGCTGCTCTCGCCGACCGAGTACTGGCCCAGCGACGACCCCGAAATCATAAAACTGGCCGCCCAGATCACCGCCAACTGCAATACCCCACAGCAAAAAACCGACGCCATCCTCAAATGGCTCCTGCCCGGCAGGAACATCACGTTTACAGAATCGCTCACCTCCGCCAGATCAGGAGTCAAGAACGTGCTCAGCCAGAAGTTCGGACAGGCATGGGATTTCTCAGATTGCTTCGTTACACTTGCCAGGGCCTCAAAAATTCCTTCTCGACAGGTCTGCGGGTGGTTCTTCTCACAGAACGCCCACGTCTGGGCCGAAGTTTTGTATGAAGGCGCCGGATGGAAACAGGTTGATCCTACCGCAGGAGGCGCAATAGAATGCGGCATCTACCACATACCGTACACCACAAGTGAAGACGACAGCATGTCCATCCTCTACCTCTCGAGGCCGCAAATCACAATCATCGACAACTGACGAACCTCTCCGCCCAATGCCCGGAACTAATGGACAGCATCATACGCATTCTGACCTGCCGCGACGTGGCGTTGACGGCACGGCGGGAAAAACCTCACTCAGTATCGGTTTGTCATCCATGCGTCTCCAATTCATAGTCTGCAAAGTAATGCAAAGAGAGGCCTACTTCTGCGCGGCGCGCTCGAAGAACGTTGTCGATATCCGCCTGATGGAGCAGGGCCTGCACGATGAGCCGGACCGCCTCAGCAGCGAGGTCCAAAAGGCGCTCGAAACCACAACCGACATTCAAGGCAGGCCCTTCGATGCGACGCTGCTCGGCTACGGCCTGTGCAGCAACGGAATCGTCGGCCTTTCAGCAGAGATACCGATAGTCGTGCCGCGAGGTCACGACTGCATTACCCTGCTGCTCGGCTCAAAAGAGAAATACAAGGAATACTTCGACTCACATCGCGGCGTCTATTGGTACAGCCCCGGCTGGATAGAATCGGGCAAGCAGCCGAGCAAAGAACGCTACGAAACGCTGCTCGAAGAATACAGGCGGAAATACGGCCACGACAACGCCCAATATCTTATGCAAGTCGAGCAGACCTGGATGAAGGAGTATAACTGGGCGACGTACATCGATTGGGGGCTGGTCGATTCGGAGAGCTTCAAGGAATACACCAGAGCCTGCGCCGATTTCCTCGGCTGGAGCTACGACGAACGCAGCGGCGACCCAGGCCTGATGCAGCGAATGGTCGATGGCGAATGGGACGAAGACGAATTCCTCATTGTCAAGCCGGGACAAAAAATAGGCGAAGACCTGACCAGCGAAGGTATAATAAAAGCTGAATGACCGAGCTGATCACAATCGCAGTAATAGCCGTCGCCCTTGCAATGGACGCATTCGCCGTCTCGATAGTCAGCGGAGCGGCCTACAGGCAACTGCATGTAAAGCACGCCCTGCGAATAGCGCTGTTCTTCGGAGCCTTCCAGGCTGTTATGCCGCTGATCGGCTCGCTGGCGGGACTGACGTTGAAAGGCCACATCGCCCGTTACGACCACTGGGTCGCAGCCGCCCTCTTAACAGCCGTCGGCGCCAAGATGATCTATGAATCCTTCAAGATCGAAGAGGCCGAGAAGAAATTCGACCCCACCAGCCTCATCACGCTCCTGGCCCTGGCCGTGGCAACCAGCATCGACGCCCTCGCAGTCGGAATCACCCTCTCGCTGATCACAAAGTCAATCATCCTCGCAGTAGTAATCATAGGCCTGGTAACATTCATCCTCTCATACCTCGGCGTCGTTATCGGAAAGAGATTCGGCCACTTCTTCGAGACAAAAATAGAAATCCTCGGCGGAATAATCCTAATCGCAATAGCCGTCAAAATCCTCGCCGCCCATATCCTTTCCTGAACCGACCTGACACTCGCGCTTCCCTCAATAATTTTTGGTTGACCAAGGCGGCGAAATCCTTATCATCTATTCGAGTTTTTACATGGAGCGTTACGACGAATGGACTCACGTGTGATCCAGCTGACACCATCAGCCCAAAAACATGGTAATCTGAATCTGAAAGTCTGCAGGAAGGACTTTTTCCCCGCGGATGTTTTCGGGCCGCCCTCGAAGGCTCAGGGAACGGGTGTGCCTATTACCTTGAAAGTGGAGGGACTGCCCAATCCGGTCAAGACTGACATTCCAACTGACAAAGAGACTGGCAAACCCCGATGGCTATTCCGTGAGCGATCCTGGGTAAAGCAATTCGTCCGCACCAATCTCCTTTCCACGACGGCCAGTGTTATCATAACCAGGGTTGATAAGCGCGAATACTCCGTTGCTCCAGCAACCAATGCTGCCCGCCAACAATCGCTTTTCCCTGGGACGACCGTGGCAGATAAACGGAGACACGCGGATTCAATGAATTCGCCTTTTCGCTATGCAGGCGGGAAATTCTACGCCCGCAAACTCATTATGCAACATATCCCGCAGCATACGCACTATTGCGAGCCTTTCGCGGGTGGCGCTTCCATCTTCTTCGCCAAACCTAAAGTCCCCTATTCCCACCTTAACGATCTGGATCACGACTTGATGAGGGTTTACCGAACGTTAAGGGATCGTCCTGAGGATCTGATAGCGTTTCTCGCTGGGATTCCTGCCACAAAGGAATTGCACTCGTATTACAAGAATGAGTTCCGTCCTACGAACTATCTCGAAAAGGCGGGGAGATGGTACTATCTCAACCGCACCAGCTACTCCGGCATTATGAAGATGCAGAACTGCTATTGGGGCTACGGTGCCAAATTCTCAATGCGCCCCGAGAACTGGCCAAGCAGCATTCGAAGAGCCTCGAAGAAACTCCAGCAAGTAAAACTTACCCACTGGTCCTTTCAAAAACTGCTCGAAGAAGTCCCGGATGGGACATTTCTCTTTGTGGATCCCCCGTATTTTGATGCCGACCAAGATAAGTTCTACACGTGCTCTTTTTCCAGAGACGACCATTACTGCCTTGAATCCCTTCTCCGGCGACACGCCCACCGCCTGTTGTTCCTCTTGACTTATGATGACTCCCCAGAAATAAGAGAGATGTACTCATGGGCAAAAGGTATTCACAATAAGGAATGGAACTACTGTATCAACCGAACCGATGATCAGAAAAACGGAACAACGCGTAAGGGCGCCCGCTATAAAGGGAGAGAGCTTTTCATTCTAAACTACGACTTATGATTTCTCCCCTTCTGGGCCTATCGGCGGGATTCCCTCTGCCTGCTGCCTTTTTCTCCCGCCCGTTTCTTAACAAGTTTGGTCAACTCCTCGTCCAAATGCTGAAGAGGCCGCCAATGTGGATCGTTCTCGAGACGGACTACCGGTGTCCTCGGTATGAAACCTCCCTCGCCTATCTCTTCCGGAAACGCAAATCTCCAATCGCGGTAAGCACGTTCTATCAGCTCCCTGTCCGTTGAAACCCCATAGTAAGCCTCGACCATTGTGATCACATTCCTTTTGTGTAGCAGCTCCAGTTCCGCCCCCACTGTTCGACCTTGAAATAGCGCATTGGAGAGATTGCATAAGATGACGTCAAACGTATCGATGCTGTACCGATCATTACTTGTCCCCGCAAGCCTGATATTACTCCTGCTTCTGTGACACTTCACGTGAAAGTGCGGCACGTTGCAGACCCTCGCCCGCACTCCGCTTCTCATGGAACCCCTGACAGCATTTTTACATTCGGCCTTGAGAATTAAGCCGCTTCGCTTGTGTGTTACTGATATGTCTTCGTCATCCGTCCCTGGCTGTGCATTCAGATTCAGCTTTTGCACAGCCCATTCTCTCGGGGAAAGGTTGTTTGTCACGGCCATATATCCATTGTATTCCGTAGCCTTTCCGCGAATCATGGGGACAACTTTTTGGTCATCGAGTATTGCAAACACGTATTCGAGCGGAATAGAAAACTTCTCACAGTATTCAATTAGCCTCTTTCCCAACTCGATTGGCTCGTTACTCATGATTCCTCCGACGGAAGCCCTTTTGTCAATGAAGGGATATCCAATTTCAAGGCTGCCGCGATTTTGCACAGCGTTTTAAGCGATATATTCCTCTCTCCGCGCTCGATTCCTCCAACGTAGCTTCTGTCCAAACCGCACTGATATGCAAACTCTTCCTGGGTCCATCCGCGCTTGGATCTGAACGTCCTGATCGCCTCACCCAATCGTAGCAAGTTCACGTCTTTGACCGGTCTCATATCCAGCGACCGTACTGTGACAGCGACTATTTGTTCACAGACTATAATACCCATTTTGCGCCGCTGAAAGTTCCGCATCCAAGAACCTCCGGCCCTTGCATAAAATGCTGCGAGGCGATATAATTAGTCCGCTCTGCCGGGAAGATAGACGAAAGCAGAAATCTTTACTTGAGCGCGTTTGGAAAGGCCCTATGACTTCTAAAGTATATTTCATAAAGGCCGCCGTGGCGGACGGGGAGGATGCTATTTGCGAAAAGGCCCGGCGGCTGTTTCATGTGGGAGGCTTTGCATCGTGCTTTGCCGAGAATGATTTCACCGCCGTAAAGGTCCACGTCGGCGAAGATACAAATACGACGCACGTCAAGGCGCCCTATATCAAAGGTCTTCTCGAAGAATTGCTGGCACTGAAAACCAAGCCCTTCATCACCGACACCACCACTTTATATTCGGGCCGGCGACGCAACGCCGTCGATCACACGATAATGGCCGCCGAGCACGGCTTCTCACTCGAAGTCCTCGGCGTGCCCTTCCTCGCGCCGGATGGCCTCTTCGGGACGGACGAAATAGCCGTCGAGATTAACGGCAAGCTCAACAGGCAGGTCTTCATAGCCTCGGGGATCGTGAAATGCCAGTCGATCCTGTCTATCGCGCACTTCACGGGCCACCCCGCCGCTTGTGCCGGAGCAACCCTTAAAACCCTCGGAATGGGCTGTGCGAGTAAGAAGGGCAAGCTCAAACAGCACGCCGCCTTGAAGCTGAGCATCAACGATGAGTGCACGCTTTGCGGCCAGTGCTTCAAGCATTGCCCCGCCGATGCCATCACCCTCGGCAAAAAAAAGGCGACTATCCACCAGGATAAGTGCATCAGTTGCGCCGAGTGCCTGGCCGTCTGCAGATTTTCCGCCGTCCAGTGCAACTGGGGCGAAGAGAGCAAGATTCTCCAGCAGGGCACAGCGGAATATGCACAGGGA
>DATEBC010000094.1:0-13980 GCA_035288065.1 Sedimentisphaerales bacterium
CGAGGCGGCATCTTTCGTGACGCCGGCCACTTATAAGTACATATATGCTGTTGCCCACAATGCGGTAAATCCGTCTTTTTCACAGCTTAGCCCATAAACCAACCTTAGAATTCACCAACTTTTTTGGAGTTGAACCAAAAATTTTAAAAAATACGAAGATTTTCGTAGAGAAGTACGAACTAATTCGTAGAATCGTGTCTATATAGTAAGGCAACTGTTTGGAAAGAAGCCGAAATGACGAAACACAATAGCCCGATACCGACCGACAGAGAGCTGGCCATCCTTGGAATTCTATGGGAGCTGGGGCCCGCCACCGTCCGCCAGGTCAACGAGGCCATGAACGAAGACTCGACCACCGGCTACACGACCACTCTCAAGCTCATGCAAATTATGACCGAGAAGGGCCTGCTGCTGCGAGACGACTCGCAGTTCAAGCACGTCTATCGGCCGGCAATCTCCGAAGAGAAGACGCAGAGGCAGTTGGTCGGCGACCTGCTCGATCGGGCCTTTGCCGGTTCAGCGGAGAAGCTGGTGATGAGAGCGCTTTCGGCCAAGAAGGTCTCAGCTGAAGAGCTTGGAAAGATAAGGAAAATGCTCGCTGAATACAAGGGGATAGAATTATGAGTTTTGAGTTTTGAGTTATGAGTGAGGTCTTGTGTCTTATCGCTTGTCTCTTAGGTCTTTTTAGTTATGAACGCCTTGACAGAAATCCTCTCGCATCCGTTCGTCCACAAGCTCGGCTGGACACTGCTGCACCTGCTCTGGCAGGGAGCCGTCGTCGCACTGCTTCTCGCAATCGTGCTGCGCCTCCTTCGGAAATCCAGCGCGAACCTGCGCTACGTCGTGGCGTGCTCGGCGTTGGCGGTGGTTGTCATACTGCCTGTGGTGACTATCCGGCTTGTCCCGGCGCCGCCGTCGTACGCATCGCTTGAAGCTGAATCTGCATCCTTGCCGCCGCCGACGGCTGAGGCGATGAAAATTGTGCCGGTGAACCTCGAAGCGGTCGAACCGTTCCCTGCAATCGGATTGAAGCAGCGTGTCGTCAACTTGCTGGAACCGACGCTGCCCTATATTGTCGCTGGCTGGGTCCTGGGTGTTTTCACGCTGTCGCTGTGGCACTTGGGCGGCTGGACACACCTCCAGCGGCTCAGACGAAGGCTCACAAAACAGGCCGACGCATCGCTGCTGGCCAAGCTGGGCGCCCTCGTCGAGAAACTAAGAATCACGCGGCCGGTGCGGCTTCTCGAATCAGCCCTGGTGCAAATACCTACCGTCGTCGGCTGCCTGCGCCCTGTGATATTGTTGCCCGCCACCGCGCTGACCGGCCTGACCAGCGAGCAGATTGAAGCGCTTCTTGCTCACGAGCTGGCCCACGTTCGCAGGGGCGATTACCTTATCAACATGCTCCAGACGGTCGTTGAGATACTCGGGTTTTATCACCCGGCAGTATGGTGGATCTCGAGCAAGATTCGGCTCGAACGCGAGAACTGCTGCGACGACATCGCCGTGGCAATCTGCGGCGACAGGATGCACTATGCAACAGCGCTGGCCGAGATGGAGAGAATCCGATCTGCCCCGGGCGAACTGGCTTTGGCGGCGAACGGCGGCAATCTCTTGGTGCGGATAAGCCGTCTGATAGGCAGGAGTCCAGCCCCGAAACAACGCTTCAACTGGGCCGCAGCACTAATCACCGCTATGGTCATAGCGGCGTTGGCGATACCAACGACCCTTGCCCTTTCCCGCAAATACTCAAGTGACGCGCCCCCTCAGCCGATTGTTCTTGCCACATCTGAGACCACTGACGACCTGCCTGCCCCAACCATCACGCCGGCCAGAGATAGCGCCGAGGCAGCCACCGAGCGAACAATCGAACCGGACGAAGCCCGCCGTCACCGGCGTCCGTCACCGGCGCCAGTCACCGGCGAAACCGGGGACAAAGCACAGATTCTCTTTGAATTCAAGATCTTCCAACTCCCTGGCGATTCCAAGCTTATCAAGGATGCCGGCAAAGATGGAACCTTCGTTCGCACCGATAAGGCATTTGCCGAGCAGTTGCTCGAACTCAGCAAAGAGAGCAAAGAAGCGAAGGTCTTGTCGGCCCCCAGAGTAACGGTGATCGAGGGTGAAGAAGCCATGTTCGCAGTCGGCAGCGACATTCAATACACCTCAGGCTACACCGAGCAGCCCGGCGAAGAGCCCAGGCCCATAACCAAAACCGTACACCAGGGCTTCGATGCAAAGGTGAAGGGAGACCTCGCCGGCGAAAACGCTATTCGCGTATATCTGATCTTCACACAAACCGAGCCTGCTCTCACAACGCACAAGGTTGCCAAGAGCCGAGAAATCCAGATTCCGGTCATACAGAAGACCGAGTGCTCGACGATTGTTACGATCGGGGACGGCGGGACGGTCGTCATCGGCGGCCTCCAAAGCCCGGAGAAGCCCAATCAGGCTCTTCTCGTCCAGATGACTACGCACATAGTCCGCGAAGGGCGGGCGGAACCGATGGCCGAGGCGCCGCCGACCGAAAATCCGGCCGAAGAGGCGTATGAAGCGGCGCGTCGGTTCGCTTGTTTCCGGGCGAAACGATATCAGAGCGGTGCGCAGATTAAGAAAATGTGCCGCACCTCGTCGTTCGGCATTATGTGCCTTGCGGCGTGCCGAACTGTCGGGTGTACTGTGCGTTCTGTCGGATTTGATCGCTAAAGCGAGGGTACATGCCGACGATAACACCGTCGGTGGGTTTAAGATGCTCGAAGGCGAACTTGAACGCCGCCTCGACTTTGTGATCGCCGGCGCACATCCGACCTGCCGCCAGGATTTTGAAGCCCAGGCAAGGCTGGTCGATCTGGCGGATCACTGCGGTCATTGCCATAGGGTCAGAGGCAAAAAATGGATAGCCGATCTGGACCGTGACGACCGGCGGGGTTTTTTCAAGTTCTTCCGGCGCCCTGGTAAGGTAGTAGAAGCAAGTCATGAACAGATCGACCTGCCAGCCTTCATCGGCTACCTGCTTGATGCAATCGGGATTGTGGGCCGAAACGCCGGCCAAAACGCCGGCATCGTGGACGCGTTTGACAAAATCATGGACCTCCCGGCTTTTGCCCTCTCGAAACAGCCTGTCGGTAACGCCGCCGTGATGGACAATGGCAATCGGCTGAGTGTCCTTGACAACCTGCTTGATCGAAGTCTGTTCCGGCCCGCCGGCGTGGAGGCAGATGAACTTCATCTTCGATCCTCGCTCTCGCAGTGTCCGAAATACACCGGCCATCTGCTCGGGGCTGCTGAACTGATGAGCGTTGATTCCTGCGCGTTCACAATTCCACAGGAACTCGGTTGTCTGCTCAGGAGTGAAGTATTCTCTCATGTGCTGGTCCATGATGGGGCCCAGGTATGAATATCCACTGATTGGATTTGAGCCGGCAATCAGCCTGGTGACGAAGTGGTCGCCGAGCCGAATCGTGGGCAGCAGCGGCATGGGTGAGGAGCTGTCTGCCGACGAGGTATTCTCCGCCCGGCACTGATTGCCAAGAGCCAGAGCCGAACCGGTTGCCGCTGCGGAAAGCCTTGATAGAAACTCCCTGCGTCGTATCCCTTGCGTTTCTTGTCTGTCTGAACCCATATTGGTCTCCTAAAGCCTTGAACACACTACATGGTCCCTGCTGACATTCAGTTCCAAGAGGCTGTAACAAAATGAGGACTCATACGCGTTTGGTTCTTTGGACTCCCGCCCATTTGGACATCGCCGGGCTAAAGAGAATAAAAGACTTATAACTCGTCTGAAATCCTGTATCTGTTCTTTGTTTTTGTTTTTTCCATCCCTGAATCCTTTTAAAGGCATCATTGCCTCTGAATATATCGGCCATTCAGGGATTATTCGGATAGGCTCTTATTAACAGCAGGTCCGGCCTGCCCGGAGATTTTGTGCTTTGAAAGAGAATACACACAGACCAGACACGGCCTTCAGACCGGCGCCCTCCCGGCTCGTCCAAGGCTCTAAACACAGGAATAACCAAGCACCATACGAGATTGAGGTTGAATGCGAAACCGTCAACCGCCTATAATTGCAGGGCATGCGAAAAGCAGCCGGCCAAGATTGTTCTGCCATTCTGGGGGTGTTCCTCTCCGTCTGTCTAATCGCCCAGAGCGCAGGTTCTCAGAGGCATAACGCTCTTGGTATCAGTCCGAGCGGCCACTATATCACCTACAAAGGCGAGGTTTTGATGCTAATCGGCGACAGCGGGACCCAGTGCGCTTCCCAGAACAGCAACCTAAACCACCGTCAATGGATTGACGACTGTGCATGCCGGGGGATTCGTGCAATACACCTTTGGTCTTTCGTGCCCGTCCGTCAGAAACAAGATGGTTCTCAAATCGAAGAACGCTGGGGCTATGTAATTCCTGATGTCATGCCGTGGGCGAGAAGGACCTCAGGTCCACCGGCACACGACCAGCGTGGTCAATGGAATCTTCAGGCTTTCGATGAAGGTCCGGCGGGCAATGTGACTCATTACTGGCCAAGGATGCGTGACTTATGCTCTTATGCCAAGAGCAAAAACGTGATAGTCGGAGTAACTATCTTCACCGGCTGGTCCAAGCACGAGTATTCCTGGGCCTTCCATCCTCTCAACATCAATAATGGCGGCCATTTGACCAAGAAGGAAGGCGCTGTAATCATAGCGTCGCCGGGAACCGAGGTCTGGAAGGAAGCGTGGTCGGATTCATGGCCCAGCGTCAAGAAGACCCAGTGGGTCTGGGAGCAGCTTAGCACCAAATTCATCAATGAATTGGGTGCTATGGGCAATGTGTTTTTTGTCTTCTTTGATGAACATTCTTACCCCGAAGGGAATATGGGCGACCATTTTCTGCATTTCTTCCGGAGCCGCGGCCAGGTATGGGTGGATTGGAATAGCCGCAGGTCCGATGTGGCATGGGTTATGAGCAATACGTTAGAGGGCGCCAATAAAAACTCCGATGCCGTACGGGGCTTCAAAGCCGATCCAGCCAGGCCTTACATCTATTTGGAGGGCGAGCCTTACGCCGGTGACGCCGTGCGAACCGCCATCTGGACCTTCTCGACGGGCGGAGGACACTACTTCTTTCACGCCGATGCAGGTCAGGAGACCGTCCGCACCGGGATTATGGGCTATGACCCGTATGTACCGGGCGGCGATAAAGGAGCGTACAAAAGAGACTGGCTGGGGCATGCAAGTCAGTTCTTCAATAACTGTCTTGATAATCTTGATGGCATGGCGCCTCATAATGAGTTGGGCAGCTCCGGCAGCTATTGCCTTGCCGACCCCGGCCGTGAATACGTTATCTACTCAACAATCGGCTCGCCGGCCACCGTAAGCGTGAACCTGAGCGCCACTACAGGAAAAGCCATAGACTGCCGCTTCTACAATCCGGCCAATGGACAGTTTGAGCCGGTTTTCCGGCGCACGGGAGGCAACAGTCATGAGTCGTTCGCCAAGCCGGGCGAACGTGACTGGGTGCTTCATATAGTGGCCAAATAGCCGTGAACCGGCCCGTTAACATGTCGCCCTCAGACGCAGGATTGGGACCCTATGATTCTCCCCTGCAGCCTCGTCAACAAACAGCTCCGTCAATTATAGGGACTTACGATATTGACCGAAGCCTGACCGAAGGTTGTTGCGCATTTTGTTCCGCACGATGCCTTGTATAGATTCATCCTGAGTCTTGGTTGAGTGTACTACTTGCGCTGTAACCAGATGAAGTCGATTCCAACCTCGGGATTGGCGGCCTCGTCAGGAGTATCCTTGGCTTCGAGTGTAAGGGTATGGTCGCCGGCTTGCAACTCCACCGGCATCAACGCAATACTGCGGAGCAAAGTCCTGTATGAGCAATGCAGGTCGAGGTCCTCAGCTTCGTTTTCCAATAGCAGCGGCTGACCATCGAGACGGAAGGCGATCTTGCCTGACCTTGCGGTCATAGCGAAGGCGACATGAATTTGCTGCCTGCCCGCGAGGCTGACCGGAATTTTGAAGCTCTTTTGACCACGGTTTTTCGTTGGAGTCCAGACAAGCAGCTTCCCGCCGGCCCAGAGGCGACCATCCGTCAGATGTGTGGCCTCGGCATCGGTCGCGATGTCTTCGGCCGCAAAAAATACGGCGTTTGCAGCTCCCATTCTCGCAGCCGGCTGCCAATTCTCCGGCAACAGGGGAAGCCGCAGGTCATCGGGCATGAGCATTTGGTGGTCGTCGGTCAGGCCGGGCCGGGCATAGTGGTAGGCGATTCGGGCGTAGGACATGCCGGGCGTCCGCTCGTGACTGAAAAGCTCCATATAGAACCGAACGTTGTTCTTGAAGGGAATCGCATCAAGCACGTGCCAGCGATAGTTCGTGACAAAGCCCCGATTGCCCGGGCCGTCATTTCGCGGCTGGCCGCAGTACGGAAAGGCAAAGATATCCGGCGAGGACCATGAATAGTTGAAGTAGTCCTCGGAGCCGGTGCCGAAGATCGACGGGGCGCGGTCGTCGTCGACAAAGACTTTTTCATCTCCCTCTCCCCACCAGTTGCCATAAGGCGTGGGCACTGCGGCGGGATTCATAAGGTGAACCCCGGTTCCCACATAGACGCCCCTGCCGTACGCCAGCAGGAACGGCAAATCCTGCACATCCCGATTCGACGCAATCAGATTATGGTCTGCGCGCCACCTGGCCCGAAAGTGCATCGTTCGCTCATTCCAGGCGAACGGCATAGAAAGCGCCGCGCCCTTTACGCCGACCTGCTGCCGGCCGCAGTTGTAAAGCTCGATTTCGCAGGCTCGTTCAAAGGGCATGACAAACCGGCAAATCATTGTGCCGTCCGGGCGAACCGTGAAAGGCAGCGATTGGTACGGATTTATGCCCGGGGCCGCCCCGAAGAAATCCCCAACGGGCGACTGCACCTGGCTCGACGGATAATCGTCGAATGAAATCAGCAGGAGTGTCTGCCGCAGGGCCAAATCCATATCCTTCGCGCTTACCTGTAAGCTCAACTGCTCGACGGTCGATGGACCATCCAGGCGGACGAGTGTCTTTTTCTCAGATGGCTTTAGACTCGAATCAAAGACCTGCCCGGGCTGTTGCGACCGCGGGACAAGGTTCTTGTCCGGGTCGGAGAGTATCAGAGTCACTCTGTCAATAGTCTGCCGGTAGGTGTGAATATCCTCCGGGCGGAAAGACGCTACGGCCGCGCCCTCATCGTACAGACGCACCTGGAGGTGATAGAAATGAATCTCCTTAGTGTTGCCGATCCATTCAACGCGGAGACGCTTGGCAAACGGGATCGGTGCGTATGAGGCATCACGCTGGTATATCGTCCGCCGGAACCTGTCGGCGTCGATGTCGCCGACCTGTATGAAACGGTCATAAGGACGACGGAAGAATTCGTCTGCGCCGCCCTGGTAAAGCGGCGTCTGCAAGTCGTCAATAAACACCCGGACGTCTCCGGAGATAGCAGCGGTCCACAGACGCACAACGGCTCCGGGTCCATTGACATCCGCGATCAGGTACTCGCCGATTCCATTTACATCCGGCGAGGTCAAGACCTTCTCGAAATTGGGGATCGGCTCCCCTCCAAATCCATCGGCGTTGGCGAACCAGTCCGGCCCCTCGGGCAGCCGGCTGCGATGATCGTATGAGGAGAACTGAACAGTGCGAAAAGCCGGCTTTGGAAAAGTCGCCAGATTCGCCATATCCGCCATCTCATCGAACAGTGAGCCTGTCGTAATAGCTCCTCCCTCAGTTCCCGCGGCTGCGAGAACAGTGGATGAGCACGCCAGCAACAAAACGCATTTCAGTCCGATCATTTTCATGTTTCCACACATAGTCGCCTCCGATAAACTCACAGAATTATCCGGGTCAGTCATTTTTGGGGTCGCAAGTCCTGCATATCGACCGGACAATTCTCAAAGGTGTTGTCCTGCAGAATGATCCGCTCAGCATCCTGGCTGATGCGAATGCCCACCTTCTGATTTTTGCCGGCTGTATTCTCCAATCTTGTGTTGCGAACGGTTATATCCTGGGTCCTGCCTTGAATATCGATCCCGAGTCCAGACTGTTCCGTACCATTATCTCGAATAACACAATCCTCAATCTGATTGCGGTGGCCCCCGCGAAATTCATTGCCTTCGCTGCGAAAGAGAATCCCTACCTCGCCGTTACGTTCGATTCTGCACCGCCTTATAATGTTATCCGTGTCACGATGCCCGATACTGACTCCATATCTTGTATTCTCCGATAAAATGCAATTCTCCACAAGCCCGTCGGAAACGCTCCAGCAGAAGAAAATGCCCTGGCTGTTTCCCTGGGCTGCGCAATTATGGAAGACAGGCCGCTGAGAGCCGCTTCCCGGATGAAAACCGAGGTCGGCATTGTTTATCGCTTTGCAGTCGCGGAATTCAACGTCGTCGCAGACCTGGAAGCTGAAGCCATCCCCATTGTAGTTCGCGGCAATAATGTTCTTGAAAAGCCACCGGTTGCAGTGCTGGATGAAGACGGCGCCGGCGAAATTGCCGTTAATGTGCTCGTTCTTGTCGCGGCTGCCGTCGAGCACTATATCTTCCACGACAACATCGTCCACGTTTTCAGCGGTAAGGATCGGGAAAATAGTCGCAGCAGAGGCATTTGCATCGATCCAAAAGTTCTCTTTGGTCAGCCGGTCCAGGAAGATAATGTCTCCATCTATGGCGGTGACGGTGGCGCTTCGCACATCGTACTGCCAGTCTCCCTCTCCCTTTTTTGACCGAAGCATAATCCCTCCTCCAGTCGTAAATCCGTTCACATCTTTTACCTGAACGCCGTACTCGAACCAATCCGAATCCTTTGTCAGAGCCGTCACGACGCTGTCGGCTTTTCTGAGCACGGTTTTCTCGCCTGAGCCTTTAATGGCAATGTTGGGACGCAGATAGATCGCATTTCGCAGATTATATACGCCGGGCAGAATGCGAAGCGTGCCTCCGCCGACCCGGTTTAGATATTCTATGCCGGCCTGGATGACCTTGTCATCCTTGCCTTGCAGGTCGCCCTGAGTCTGCCCGATAGTCAGGACCATGTCCCGCCGGTCTCGGATAGGACGGCTGCTTGATGTCACGGGTTGTTTGGACGCGGTTTCTTGATCGCCCATTCCTGTGCCGGCATGCAGTGTCACTGTAAAAGAAATGACCAAGGCATAAAAGAACGATCGCGTCACGGGCCCCTTGAAGAATTTCACGTTGTTTTCCCACATTTCTGCGCCTTTCGCAAACTGGGACTATAAGAAGAGGGCGGTCTCTGCTTGCTCCTGAAGAGAATAAGCCTTCTTCTGCGTATTATCCCGGCACTGAGCGACCGTTGTCAAGTCGAGGGCCCGGTTGTGCCATCAATTCCACAGGGACGCCCGCTACCGGCGCACCACGATCTTGACCTTCTGCGTCACGGGCAAATTCCCCGCCGAGCCTGTAACCGTAACGACATATATCCCCGGCTCCCTGAATTTGTGGGTGATCGCGGAATAGGGACGATAATCCCGTAGAATCGTACCCGCCTGTATCCAAATGCCCTCGACTTCAATGGGCATAACATAGGGAGCACAGGTCAGCTCGACAGGCTTGCCGTCAATCTCGATCTTCACATCCGCCAGGCGCATGAGGTGGATAACGGGGTCGTCATATTCCTTGACCGAGAGTAAAGAGACTTGCTTCTGCGTGCCGTTCTTGAGTTGGAAGTCGCGGCAACCTCAACGGCCTGGCACGGGCTGCCGATGAAATGGTGCAGGAGAAATTCTCCCTCGGCCCCTCGTTCCAGCCGGGTATCCAGCGGCAAAATCCCGGCCAGGATCGGCGTATCATGATCACCGGAATTCTTAAACGAGAGCGTCCATTCGGCCGTGGGATAGTCCGCATACTCCACAACTGAGCAGCGCACGATCGGGCCGGTCTGCGGATCGGTGTAGGTCCGCACGCGGGTGGTCCTGTCCGGCCGGGAGGTACCGCGCTGCTCCTGGAAATTCCACGTTGAAAGAAATTCATCCGAAGGTCGGTTGCCGTAGAAAAAGGAAAAGGGCAATGGCGAAACGGGCCGGTTTCGGCTGAGCGGATCCCTGAGCGGCAGATCGCCCAGACGTACCGATTGCCCGTCGTCGAGAACCACCATCGCGTCGCCCCAGACCGCCTGATCGCTGCTGATGCCGTCCTCAGTACACCATACCGAGAGCGTCAATTCCCCGGCCCCGCCGAGATCGACGCTCATGGGAACGCCCGGCTCCCCACGATGGAGAACGGCTGAGGTGAAAAGTCTCTTTTCGCCCGCCGCGACGGAAAAGACAATGCTGCCGCCCTGCGATTCTTGCGCTTGACTTCACTCAATGGAGAGCTTAGCCAACCTTTGAGGAAAAGATCAAGTGTTAAGACTATTTGGCTGCGAAAGACGATTTAATCGACAGAGCAAGGCTGGCTAAAGCTCGTGGTTTATGCAAGGAATTGGTGCACTTTGGCGCACCGCCCTTTTCCACAGGAAAAGAGATTGACAAGGTTGGTAATAAGTCTCTCTGTGGAGGTCCAAAGACTAATGATGTGCGGTCTCTATCCAATGCAGAGATATCTCGGCAATATCGAGGAAGTTGACTTCGCAGTCCAGGTTGAGGTCTCCTGGGATTCTATAGCTACAGACATCAACTATTTTCAGAACTACTCCGCTGGTAGCGAAGGGACCGTAGGAGGAACCTGCCAGAACATACATCTCTCCGGCTTCGTCCTGTCCAAATCCTTTAACGTACAAGCCAAGGTCGCGGTCATCAACTCCGATTACGAACTGCTCTATTAAGCCTGTCTCAAGATCCGCATAGAACAAGCGTCCGCCGGCAGGCACGAATGACCTTGAGAAGTCTCCGAAGACGTATTTGCCGAACAGTTCCGGGACAGACCTGCCGTAATAGACGTAACCCCCGGTCACGGATATTCCTTCGTCATGGTCGTATTGGGCAATCGGATCAATCAGACCGGAGGGCAAGCCAATGAGATAATCGCTGACCGTTCCCGTAGCGGAGTCAAACCTAAAAGTCCCCTCCTTCAGATTCCATCCATAGTTGCCGCCCATAGTCACCAAGTCGATTTCTTCAACACTGTTTTGGCCGACATCGGCCACAATCAGTTGTCCTCGTACTCGATCGAAGCTGAAACGCCACGGATTACGAAAGCCGTATGCGAATATTTCATCGGTTACGCCTGTCTCGAAGAACGGATTATCAGCGGGGATCCGATATTCTCCGTTCGTGCTGGGAGGGTTCGGACTACTCCCGGTGACTATCGGGTCCAGCGGATCGATACGAAGAATCGAGCCATGCACCGTGTTTAGGTCTTGACCGTTGCCAATAGCTCCGTGGCCGTCTCCAGTGTCGTCAGCATCGCCGCCATCGCCAAGCGAGATATATAGGCGCCCATCTTGGCCAAATGCCAGCATTCCCCCGTTATGGTTGAATTGAGGTTGGTCAATGCGCATTATCTCCCTTCGAGTCGAGGAATCTATCAGGTTAGCGTCGGTGGCATCAACGGTCCACTCCGCGATTACACTCTGATGATCAACAACACTCGGTGATGGATTTGTAGTAAAATCAGCAGGCAGGGTAGCCGGCTCACTCGTATACGTGTAAATCTTGCCGTGCCCAGGGTTGCCAGTGTCGGCAAATCCGGGATGCAAAGCCATTCCCAGTAGCCCTCGCTCATCGTAGTCGGTCTCATCCATTGAGCCAAAGAAACCGGGCATGTGGAGTCGAGCAGAAACATCAAGAAACGGGGTTGGGATGAGCACCCCATCGTCGATAATATGGATAAGACCTGCCTGGTCAACCACAAACAGCCTTTCTGAGCCGTCTCCGGCCGGTACCATGAGCACTGGTGCAGCCAAGCCTGAGGCAACAATCTCCAGTTCAATCTTGACCGTTCCTTTGTCGATAGACGTGGCGATAGGATCGTCCAATGGTAAACCGACTATTGTGAAGTTCCCTCTCATGAGCGAAGCATGAAGCCCACACCGATATCCAGGTTGGCGTCCGCCGGCTTTCATTGCTTCATGAAGTCCTTGGGTCACAGTGAAAGTGATGGTTCCGCTGCCGCTGTCCACAAAAGCCGCGTCAGGGTCGGATTCGAAGGAGCCTACAGTAGATCCCATGGACAACAAGACCACATCCGATGCGGACGAATCAGCCTTTGCCAGGATCTGAAGTGGATGGCTGGAATAGTTGACTACGGTTGCTCGGTAGCGGCCGTTCAGCCTTAGAGTCAAGGTTGGATCAAACGCTCCTATTTGTCCAAGTTCTGCTTCGGCAGGCGAATATGAGTTTAGAATATAATCCGAAAAGCCGTTGTTACCGAATGTCCACTCAACATCATGGGAGGATGCCTGTAAGCCGCTGGAGATACTCAAGAGCAAGGCAAGGCAAAGCAGGTTGCGCCATAGTTTTATTACAGTGTTCATAGTCGTTATCCTCAAATACATGTCCTTAATTGACAGCACAGACAATACCAAGAAGTCTGCTATTTATATAGGGCCAATACGTTCCTATATATGGCAAAGTTCGTATAATAGTCCACCATATTATTGAATTCTCAGATGCAGGAAATTGGCGCACTTTGGCGCACCGCCCTTTTCCACGGGAAAAGAGATTGACAAGGTAAACAGGAAGTCGTTATATTACCAAGACTTAAGAAAAGAGCGCCCGTAGCTCAGTTGGATAGAGCAACGGATTTCTAATCCGTAGGTCGCAGGTCCGAATCCTGCCGGGCGTGTTATGTAAGCTTTTGTCTATCAAGAGCTTACGAAGCCGCTCTTCTTCTCTGTTTTGCCCAAAAATGGGTGGTCATCTGAAATGATCTGAAAAGAGCAGATCACCAGCAGGAAATTTTGCCTGTATTTCCGAACCCGTAGGTCGAGGGGGGAGGGTGGCAAGTCCACAAGACACCTAACGGTGGAGATTTTCTTGGGCTTGTAATGCTTCAGACGGAATTGGACATTTCCTGAATTTGAATTAGTAGGTACTACCTCATGATATTGGTAGAGTTTCGTTTCTTTCATAAACGTCTATGGCTGATTCCGGCACACTGTTGCGCTGCTCGGCTCAGTCCCGACGCTGAAGATCGCTGACATGAACCGGATACAGAATATACTTGCGAACGGTCCATACTTCGTCGGTTAGGCCCAACGCCATCGGCGGCGGTTTTATCCGAGGTCCGATTGTCGGCAATAAATCCTTGACAGGCCGGGCGGATGCAAATATAGTAGCCGGTTCGTTAAGGGTGATACTCATTGAATTAGGCAGAAACGCCGAATACGGTACAGAAAAAGGAGATTGTGAAATGTCAACAAAGGTTGGAATTAACGGGTTCGGCCGAATCGGCAGGGCCATGGCAAGGATTATTATGCAGAGACAGGGCGAGCTTGAGCTGGTCGCGATCAACGACCTTTCGGACGCCAAGAGCTTGGCCCACCTGTTCAAATACGATACGGTTATGGGCAAGTGGGAAGGGACGGTCAAGGCCGGCGACGGCGAGCTGGTGATTAACGGCAAGAGCGTCAAGGTGCTGGCCGTGAAGAACCCCGCCGAGCTGCCCTGGAAGGCTATGGGAGTTAAGATCGTCGTGGAATCGACCGGCATCTTCCGCAGTGTCGAGTCGCCCAAGGGCGGTTACGGGGACCACATCAAGGCCGGGGCCAAGAAGGTCCTGCTGACCGTGCCGGCCAAAGACAAAATCGACGCGACCATCGTGCTGGGCGTCAACGACGATATGCTGACCGCCGACGTGAAGTGCGTATCGAACGCAAGCTGCACGACAAACTGCCTGGCGCCGGTGGCCAAGGTGCTCAACGACGCCTTCGGCATCCAGCAGGGCTTTATGACGACCATCCACGCCTATACGAACGACCAGCGCGTCGCGGATATGATCCACAGCGATCTGCGTCGCGCACGTGCCGCCGCGGTCAATATGATCCCGACGAGCACGGG
>DATEBC010000095.1:0-3105 GCA_035288065.1 Sedimentisphaerales bacterium
TCGCTCGTGCTACGTAGCGTACTTCGCAGAGTAGCAAAGGATAGAGGCTGCTCCGGCGCCAAAGCGCCTCACGATGACGCCCACAGTTTCGATCGTGACGGAGTAGCAGTGTATTTTGAAAGGAATCTAAAAGCTATGGAAACACAGACACCAACAAGCCGCATACTAATGACCTGCCTCGGATCGGTCGTATTAGCCCTTTTCTGCAGCGCCGCAGTGTCATCGGCAGATACTCCCCTGGCTGTCCCGACGTTTCACTGCATCAGCCTCTACTGGAACCGTCAGAACGGCTCGGCTGACGACACCTGCGCGGTCCGCTACCGCCCCGCAGGCTCAGACACATGGAAGGCCGCCCTGCCGCTATGGTTCGATTATCCCCAACTTCAACGACAACTTCACCAACAAAGCCCCCGACCCAGGCGCCTACGAACCGAAAACCCCCCCACTACAATTCGGCCCCAACGCCTACCAAACCCCCCCAGCCCAAAACCGCAACTATTGATGTTTGAACGGCTAAATGAACGGTGCGCCCTTGAAATTGTCATTCCCGCGCAGGCGGGAATCCAGACTCGTAGGGTGGGCAACTTGTTGCCAAAGATAAGAACAAGAGAAAATGGAATTCTTGTTTGTACGCCGCCCAATGGAGGCTTATTATGAGGCTTGAGTGAAAGCCAACGGGGGACAATTAAAGGTGTGCGGTGCATTTTCTGTATCTCCCCCCTGATTTTCCTGTTTCAGTAGTATTGCAGCCTCAGAGCCATCATCTCGAAGCGAAGGGCAGACCCCTTACGAGAAGCAGCCCCCCTCCGCCCGCCAAACAAGTCCGCCATAGGCAGATTTCGATAACCCACCCTTTTCTCTGTGCTCTCTGTGCTCCTCTGTGGCAAAAAATGAGAATTCGCTTGACATCCAACTCCAGACATAGTATAATATATATCAAACTACTACAACTTAATCGTACAAGTAAAAGCAGAGAAAACAAAACCATGGCAGAGAAGAACAATCAAAACACCCATCCCGACAACGTCGGCATTCCGTATCTTTGCATTTGCCTGCATCCCATCCCCTCGGGGTTGCTCTTGCTTGCATCCTCAGCCCTTGTGAATCCGTTTTCCGTACTCTGTCTCCTGTCTCCTGTATTCTGTCTTCTACCCATGCCTCCTATTTTGCCCCCCTTGCCGCTTATGCCCTCGCCTCTCTGCATTCTGTCTCCTGTCTTCTGGATACTGTCTTCTTCGTGTCTTCGTGGCCATCAGTCAATTATGCAAAACAAACCCAATTTCCTCAACGCCACAATCTCCACAACATCCTTTACCGCAAACACTTACAGCAATATTGCGTCCCGCTCCGCTCGAAAAAACAAACCCAATCAAACCCAATTCCAAACGCAAACTCGAGCCTTGCTCGACCCTGAGCGAAGTCGAAGGGCCAATCAAACCCAACTTGTCGCGGCGAAGCCCGCCTGGGGCGGGGCAAAGCCGGAACAAACCCAGTTTATCCCGGTGCGCCGGCAATGGCTGCATACCCGCCCTCTCGATCTCATCGATGATCCAGCACCAGTTGCCGACGGTCTCAACCGCCGCCGAAGAGGCCGTTTCCTGCCGAGAGAGAAAGCCAATGCCATTGCCGCGTCGGCGCCCGATTCTGCACTCGTGGACGTTCTTGCCGTTTTCAGCTTTGGTTCCTGCCCAGGCGTATCTTTTACGGCTGCCGAATGTTATAATACTCATAGCGTGCCTCTATTCCACGGGCATTATCTATAGGAGTAACAAAGTGGGAACCATCGAACAAGGCGTAAAGCAGGCCGTTGAGAACTGCCTAAAGGTGCAGCCGGGCGAGAAGGCATTGATTATAACCGACCGGCAGACAATCGAAATCGGCTCGGCGCTCAAAGCTGCCATAGAAAAGATTGCGAAGCAAGTCCAATTCTTCATAATGGAGGATTTCGGCGACAGGCCGATCAATATGCCGCCGGCGATAAAAGACGCCGTCAAGGCCGCGGACGTCAGCGTATATGCCGCCCAGGGCGCCGAGGGGGAGCTGCAGACATTCCGAATGCCGATGCTCAAGGCCATTGAGGCCAATACCGCTCTCAGGCACGCCCACATGATTGGAATCACGCCGCGGATTATGTGCGACGGGATGTGCAGCGATTACAAAGAGATTCAGCGAATCAGCAGGCTCGTTTACGAGAAGGTTAGAAACGCCGGCAAGATCAAAGTGATCACTGATAGAGGCAGCAATTTCACGGCCCGCTTCAGCCCCAAACTGAAATGGCTCATCAGCGACGGCGATATCAACCCCGGCCGTTGGATGAATCTGCCCGACGGCGAGGTCTTCACCTCGCCGATTGACGTCAACGGCAGAGTGGTCATCGACGGCTGCCTGGGCGACTTCTTCGCCGAGAGATATAATTCCCTCGAGGATACGCCCATTATCATCGAGGTCAAGAACGGCAGGGCAGCAAAAGAAAGCATCCAATGCGCCGATGAACAATTGCGACAGGAATTCACCAAGTACCTCTTCGAAAACGACCGAAACAGCCACAGGGTCGGTGAATTCGCCATCGGCACGAACACCGGCCTGACCGAGCTGATCTACAACCTCCTCCAGGACGAGAAGTTCCCCGGCATCCACGTCGCCTTCGGCAGCCCCCTGCCCGGCAAGACGGGCGCAGATTGGGACTGCAAGTCGCACGTGGACGGCGTTATCAAGAACCCGACTATCCGCGCGGACGGCGCAGCAATAATGGAAAAAGGCAAATTCCGCCTCGAATAGAACCATAATCATATACGGGAGCAAGAAGAGCTATGAGAACAACTGCGATAAACACGCAACGCGAATTCCTCAAGATACAAACCGGGCGCGGGGGCGGCCTGCCGGCGTTTGGAGTCCTGCTTGTAGTTTTTACTCTGGCTTCAGGCCCGGTGTGGGCGGAAGTCGTTACTTATCCTGCCCCGCCCGGCGAAGCCTTATCGACCGATTACCAGGTATTGGCGGCGGGGCAGAAGGTTGACGTCTATACCGCCCGCGTTCTGGACCCGCCGTTTGCCGGCAAGGAATGGGACTTTGGCGGGCCTTATTCTTTTGCCAACTTCGACTTCT
>DATEBC010000096.1:0-4092 GCA_035288065.1 Sedimentisphaerales bacterium
TCGGACGGACAGACTCTCGAGCTGCTGCCATTTCTCGAATTGCTTGTCCGGCAATGCGGCCTTGAGAAGAACCTCGCCAAAATGCAGTCCGCCTCAGGCGGAGTCCCGCTCGCAGCGGACTACTCACAGACAATCGTTGAAATAGAGCTCCAGGCTCTATCGATGGCTCATCTTGTCGATTTCCTCCAGAAGGTCGAATCCTCCGACATACTGGCGCGCACCGCAAGCCTCCACATCAAGAAGAGCCGAACAAAAGAAAACCTGCTCGATGCCGTCATAGAGATACACAATCCCAAACCCGCCCAGACAAAAATCGCCCGCGACTAACCGCCTCCCGGCGGCACAAGGTATTTCACATCTCTCCTGCGGAGTCGTCAAGCACCGCCGTGTGTCTTTTTCGGTTGATGCTTGCCTGCTGTGGTAGTATCATCACCTGCAGTTTCTTTCATAAACAAGAGTCGATCCGGCCCGGCGATCCGCCGAACGGATTGTCGCAACTGTTTAACCGGTAGTGCTATGAAGAATCGCAATGTGCGTCCGTTCCATATCGTCGCATTCTCTGTTATGGTCGGCCTTGGGGGCTTTCAAACGCGCTCTTTTGCTCTCGGCGGCGCGATTGCGGGGGACCGCTGCAAAGATCAACGCCCAGCTCCCAAGCCGAATCCCACGGCGATCGTTCCAGCCTTTCCCGGCGCCGAGGGCTTCGGCGCCTTCGCGCAGGGCGGTCGCGGCGGGCGGGTTATTGAAGTGGCCAACCTCAATGACGGCGGGCCAGGCAGCCTTCGAGACGCCGTCAATGCCGAGGGGGCCAGAACTGTAGTCTTTCTCGTCTCCGGCAATATCGAGCTTAAATCGCCGCTGTCTATCAGGAATCCCTATATCACTATCGCCGGTCAGACCGCTCCGGGCGATGGGATATGCCTCAAAGACCAGGCTATGAACATCTCGGCAGACCACGTTGTCGTCCGCTTCGTCCGCATTCGGCCCGGAGATAATGCAAAGTCGGAAACCGACGCCCTGTCCATAAACTCAGGCCGTAACATCATCGTCGATCACTGTTCGGCAAGCTGGTCGGTCGATGAGACGCTCTCAGCCTCCACGTCCGGCCAACTGGGCGATGTTACCGTGCAGTGGTGCATTATCTCCGAAAGTCTCAACAACTCCGTTCACAATAAAGGCCCCCACGGCTACGGCTCGCTGATCCGCGGCGGATGGGGCAACGGATACACATTCCACCACAACCTTTACGCCCACCACCGGGGCCGCTCTCCGCGCCCGGGCAACTACAACTCGGCATCCGAGGACCCCAAAGGCTTCATCTTCGATTTCAGGAACAACGTCGTCTATAACTGGGCCGGCTCAGCCGCCGGGTACAACTCCGACGGCGACAGCATTACAAAGATGAACTTCGTCGCCAACTACTATAAGCAAGGCCCGAACTCCACCGGCCGATTCGCATTCGCAGAAAGCACAACCTGCGCAAGGGCTTTTTTTGCCGACAATGCAATGAACGGGATTTGCCCCGATGACCCGTGGTCGCTCGTCTCATTCAAAGATTTCTCCGTCGAGCAGATCCAAGCGTACAAACGGAATGCTCCAATTCCCGTTGCTAATGTCACAACCGATGATGCGATGACCGCCTTCAAGCGCGTTCTTGCCCAGGCCGGGGCCATCCTGCCTCAGCGGGACTCCGTTGATGCACGAGTCGTGCGCGAAGTCATCGAGGGGACAGGCGGGATAATAGACGATGAGCAGGATGGCTGGCCTGAATTGAAATCGGCAAAGCCGCCTCTCGATGCCGACCACGACGGCATGTCGGATGAATGGGAAGAATCCCACGGCCTGAATCCAAACGACAAGACCGACGGCCCCAAAGACCGCGACGCCGACGGCTACACCAATATCGAAGAATATCTAAACTACTCAAACTGACCGATTCGTCTTGTCATACCTGCGAAAGCAGGTATCCAGTTGGCCCCGCCATCCCGGGGGGAAGTGTGGCCGGTGAGTGGATTCCCGCTTTCGCGGGAATGACATACTGTGTTATCTTGCTGTGGCATAAGGACTTATCGTGTCGTTCTCTTGAAAACTGGTCAGTTTGAGTTACTTTAGGTACTTTAGCTCACTCTTTGTAGATTTTCCCCTCTCTGAAGGCCCGCCACGCCGGCTCAAACGCTTCTCTATCGCTTGAAGCAGCCCTCAATTTCGCGTTCTCGCATCGGAACAAACCCCGCAGACTCTCGTCATAAGTCACACGCAGCACCGAATCCCTCAGCGACGGATTCTCAGGTTTGAACTTTAGCGTCTTGCCTGTCCTCGCATCAATTACACGTGGATGTATTTCGATCCCATCGTTCGCAACGACAAGATGCGAACCCCGCGATCCGCTGCCCTGATCGAGCAGCGCCGCAATCGCCTTCAAATATGCGATGCTCGTCAAGGCCAGATGCTCGGCCCGAATCGCCCAGACTATCTCCTTCTTGCCGTACAGAGCCAGCCCCTTCTTCTGAATGTCCTCGTATAGCTCGATGCCCTCTTTCAACGCCCTGCGCACGTCGCCCAACTCGCGTATATGCCCCGCCGACGCAGTCATGCGATTCTGGATTCTCTTTATCATCTGCTTTGGCATCGGCCCCTCGCAGACTTTGTACCGGGAAAATTTTGCGACCAATTGATCCAACTGCTGATCAATCTGGGCCTGGTGCTGCGAGTAGTCCGGCAGCTCGCAGCCATACACATTCACAATGTACTCGGCTGCCCTCAAACCGCCAACCTGCCCGGCGTTGAGCGCCGAGCCCCCAGGCCGCTTGACGCCGTGAGTCCCCGCCATCTCGCCGATCACGAATGTCCCCCGTATATTGGATTCCCACCATTTATTCACTGCAAACCCGCCGTTGTTATGCTGCGCGCAGACAGCAATCTCCAGAGGTTCGCTGCGCAAATCAATACCGTTCTCCTCGTATATGTCAACGGCGAGCGGATTCATGGCCAGGAGCCGTTCGATTGGACGGGCTTCAAGCGCGCCGGCCTTGGCCAGATACTGATATGCCTCCGGCTCCAGCTCTTCAAGGTCAAACGCCTTCATCGAGCCGCCCTCTATCGGCCTCACGGGCCCCCCGCCGAGGGGCCGAGGGGCCTGGCGGGGATTACAGCGAAAGTCCATAAACACGCGCCTGCCGTTTTGTGTTTCGTTGGATACAAGAATATCGATCAGAGACGATCCCGCACCCGAGTCAGCGTTAAGCGGACAGCGTTTAGCGTCCGGTCCTTTCCTATACGCTCCACGCTCCACGCTACGAATCCGCTCCGGGTCGAAGGGCCACTGATAACCCTTTAGAAAAATAGCAGTCGCCATCTTGCTCATCGACGGAAAGTAGTCGGTCAGAAATTCCCGCTCGTCATGCCCCTTCGAGTCCGTGCTGAATATGCGCGGAATCGCCTGCATGTATGTCCCGGAGACGTTCCAGCGAAAATTCGTGCTCGCCAGCCCGAACTGAGACTCGGTGAGGTTCTCCCCGACAAGTCCCGCCTTGAACGCCAGGCCGTGAATGCCGAACTGCCCATTAGGATAGACGCTTGCCTCATAAAGCTCCCCCGGCCCGCCGGCAGCAAGGACAATGTTCGCCCCAAGATAGACGTTTATCCCGTCATACTTCTTGTAGATGCTTGCCTTGTCGAATGTCACCACACCCGCAATTCGCCTGTCCGCCGGGGCCCCCCGGGTGTCGAGGGCGTCCCGCCCTCGGTCCGCGGGCAAGATGCCCGCGACACCCCTGGGGGCGTCCCGCAGAGCAGGCCCGATCGTCAGCAGGTGCGCAACCTCCTGCTTGTCCGCTATCTCAACGCCGTGCCTCTCAAGCTGCTCTTGCAGACATTCGCTCATGAATTTGCTCGTCTTGGGGCCGGCGGAAGTCGCCCTCTCTGATGGGTCGTGGTCCGTCTTGTATCCTATAAAACCGCCCAGTGCATCGGTAGGGAATGGAACCCCCGCCTGAACCAAATGGTGGAATTCCCTAAGCGAGCCAATCCCTTCAACAAGGGCCGTATCGCCGTGGCAGCAGCCCGCCGCCGTCAACGTCCGGGCAAATTCCT
>DATEBC010000097.1:0-3326 GCA_035288065.1 Sedimentisphaerales bacterium
TCGGCGGAACTCGTCGGTCAAGTGCTCGGCGATTCGCGACCGCATCTGCTCGGCGGCCATTTCCGTGAACGTGAGGATAAGCATATTGCGGACATCGGGGCAGCCCCGCCTGTCCGAGACAAGATCGACGCATCGCCCGGAGAGGACCGCGGTCTTGCCCGTCCCCGCGGAGGCCGTGACGAGCACATCGCTGCCGCGCGCAGCGATCGCTCGTTTCTGCTGGTCGGTCCAATTGATTCTTCCCTTAGCCATCGGCCCGGCCCATCCCTTCCAGCACTTCCTTTTTGCCGAGTGAGGGCAACGGGTTGTAATCGTTTATCTGCCAGTCGAATCGGCAGACGGGCTTGTACCTGCAGAAGCCGCACGGCGATTCGGTGCCGATCCTGTATGGTCTGATGTCGATTCTGCCGGCGAGAATCTCCTGAGCCATGCGGATAATTTTCTGCTCGGCATATTGCAGGACTCTCTGAAAATCGTCCGCCCTCAAGGCCCCGCTGGTATCATCACGCCCGTACTGATCGCCCTTTGTCGTTACGAAGAAATTGTAGAACTTGTTGCTGTCCGATGCGTCCAACTCTTTGAAGAATTGGCCGTTGAATATGCCGTTTGCCTTGTGGCGGAATTTCTCGAGCGTGCCGGGCAGCTCGGCAATAGCCGAAGCTTCGGTCCCAACCTCGACAGGAATGTAGAATGCGCCGATCACTTTTCGCGTCGTTTTCCGCCCGGAGGCGTTGCGGACCGCGAGCATGTAGATGGGCAGTTGCATATCGATACCGTGGAAGAATTTTTTCCAGTTGAACCTTGCCCTGTCTTTACTACGCTTGTAATCGAAGACAATTGCAGTTTCTTCTCCATCAATATTTGCCGTATCGAGGCGGTCGATCTTTCCGCTTAGAGACAGTATTCTGCCGTCGGGCAGGGCAAGCTCGCATTTGCCGAGTGGGTCGGGGCCGTCTTCGGACGGGCCGAACGAGACCTCCGAGAGCGTCGGCTCGAAACTCCCGGCGCGGACCATCTGAGCAATGGCGAGCACACAATCTTCGAGGACCTCGCCGGCGTTGTGAAGGATGAAGGCGTTGTGCGGGCCGTGACGGGCGAAGTTCGCCAGGAAGGAATTGCCCGCTGCCAGCGAGGCGATCTGCTCTTGCAGGATTTCTTTCAGCTTCTCATCGTCAATTGGGGCGAAATCCAGGCTGCGGGCTTTGATCTCCTTCAGCAGCGCATCCAGGGCCGTGTGATAGAAATTCCCCAGGTCCAGCGGCTCGAATTTGAACTCCTTTCGCTCTTTGAGGGCGAGAACGTATCGCGCAAAGTGCTGGTACGGACAGGATGCAAAGGCGCTCAGTCTTGTTGCCGAGCTGTTAAGCTCTTTGCGGAAGAATTTAGCGATGATTCCATCGTCAAGCTCGGCGCGATTGTCGTAGCCAATCGCAGAATCAACGATTGCGCCCGCTTCGGCAAGCTCGTCATCAAGGCGCATTTCATCGAGCAATTCGCCGAGGTCGGCCTTATCGCTTTGCCCGGATTCCAGCGCGTCGTTTCCCAACTGCGTACAGAGCATGTCGATAAGCTGAGCGGTGTTGTGAATATTCTCGACGCCGCCTTGCCGGCCTGCGATTGCAGTCTCGGCAAGGCCGTCGAAGCGCTCCTCAAGCTCGGCGACGAAGTGCGAGCGAGGCACGCCCGAACCCTTCTCATCGACCGCCGGGTATGTCACGCAAAGATACTCCGACGCCCGCGTAAAGGCGATGTAGGCTAAGTAGCGCCGCTCGGCAAGGTTCCGCTCCGTCCCGCCGGCCAGCGGAAAATCGGCGCGCTCGGCCAGATTGCGGTCGTCGTCGGTAAGTATCCCGCCCGAGGCGAGAGGAACGGGGAACTGCCTCTGCGTGGCGCCTACCAAGAAGGCGGCCTTCAAGTCCGGATGCCTGCTGCGCTCGATCGAGCCGACGAGCACCTGGTCGAGCTTGGGGGGGATGAAGGCGAGCGTCAACTGCGAGAAGGCCGAATTGATGATCGCCTGAAAGTCCTCGGCCGGCATTGCCGTTCCGCCGAAGACCTCGGCCAGCTCATCGAATACACCGACGAGCTTGTCGTAGAACTGCCTATGCTCCTCGACCGAAGCGTTGTCGCCCTGCTCATGAGCCTGCTCAATCCAGCCTGCAATCGTCCCGGCGACATCGAGCGCATCGAGAAAATCAAAAACCGCTCCGCTGAACTCGCGGACGCTGATTCTCTCATCCTGATTGTCCGCCGGGCACAGCTTATCTTTCAGGCCGCGCAACGGCCCAGCGACGCTGCGCCGGACCTCGTTGACGTGCTCCTCGTCGAATTCTTCATTGTCCGTCCCTGCAAATTGCCATTGCTTGTCACTGAGCCAGTCCGAGCTCGTTATGCCGAAGGCTATGCAGTAGTTCTCCAGCAGGTCCACGTCGCAGCGGTCTAAGCCGACAAGATCGGTCTTTAGATACGCGAAGATGTCGCTGCCGGCAAAGCCCGCCGTGGCGATCCGCAGGGCCGAGCAGATAAGCCCGGCTACCGGATGACGGCTCAATGGCCTTCGCCTGTCGATGAAAAACGGCACGCCGTAATCGGCGAAGTACGCCTCGACGTAATGTTGATATTGCTCGATGTCCGAGGCGATCACGGCGATGTCACGGTATCGAAAGCCCTTGTCCTTGGCCAGACCCAGTATCTGCTCCGCGACGAATCGGACCTCGGCACGCTCGTTGGGCGCCGATATCACGCGGATACTCTCGCCGGCGGCGATCCTGGACGGCTCATCCTGCGACGCCGTGCGCTCGATATGGGCAAGCTGCGGGCAGGCGGAGAACCGGATCGGCTCTACGAGAATGATCGGCTCAGCCAGCTTGAGCTTAGCCTGCTTTATCCTCTCGACAAGGTCGCTGTACGTGCGCTGCGTCGGGTAGAAAAGGGCCGCAGTGTCGATATTCTCGGCTTTCGGATTGGCCTGGTCGATTTCGGTCGGGTCGAGGCACAGGGCTATTGTCGATTCGTCGGCTGCCTTGAGCAGCTCCGTGAGGATCGCAAGCTCGGCCAGCGTAAAACCCGCGAAACCATCCACCCATAACCTGGCTCCCTTAATGAAATTCGCCCCGGCAACGGCGCCGCACGCGCGGGCCAGTTGCACGTCCGGGTCCATAAATTTGCCCTCGATAAAGCCCAGATACTTTTCGAGGACTAAGTGGATATCGGCGAATTTCAGGGCGGTCAGCCTGCCGGATTCGTTCTTAGCTAATTGGTCGAGCAGTTGGCGGATATCGTCGGGCGTCTTGGCGTACTCGTGCAGCTCGGTGATGGTATCAGCC
>DATEBC010000098.1:0-15416 GCA_035288065.1 Sedimentisphaerales bacterium
GCCCACAGTGGTTAAGCCGGTTAAGCCGTCCCGTGGGGACATGGCCTAGCCATTTCGATTGTTACGGGGTAATAGGCTGCTGCGGCAAACTCATCAGTAGAGACTTCATTGCTGCGGTCATGGCCGATCCATAATTCTCAATGTCCTGAACGTGGAAGATGTGCCGACTGTTTCGATTCTGGTCCATAGTCCACTCGGTCGCGCCGTCATCGCTGCACCGCACCTTAATTGGATCGAACGTAAAGACAGGAGATTCTCCCTCGCTGTCCAGGGGAAATATCTCGCCGCTGCGGGAGACGGTTTCGCCGGCGGCGTGCAGGAATCCGCCTGTGCACCACATGTTGCGATAGTTGGCGGCGTGTTCTGCGAGCAGTTGGGCGTCTTTAGGCCCTGTCAGATACGCCAGCCAATTCGACGACTGGACTTTGCCGAGCATGTAAGCGAAATAATTCTGCAGGCGATCCGACAGATAAGGCAGTATCTGGTCCTGCCTGAATCTGTAGAATGTCCCGAACTGCCGAACCTTCCAGGGGTCCGCCATCTGCTCGAAGCACGGCATCCAATATACCGGGCAGGGCAGGTCGAATATCGCCGCATAAGCCGCGCGGTCAAGGCTGACATTGTACTCTAAGTTAGCGCCGGGGTCGTTCTTGGACGAGCCGGCGCCGGCGTTGAGGTAAATGGCCGCACATTTCTTCTGGAAAAGCTGCGGGGCCTTTTTCCCTGCGATAGCAATGTCTCGGCAGCAGCCTGTGATGTTAATAATGACGGCCTGCGGTGATGACCGTAATACGTCGAGCACCATATTGGCGGCATTGTCCGCCCGGGGCGGACTCGGCCCGGCGCAAGGCTGGGTATTGTCACGGGATTTCATCGGCAGCGGCGATCCCACGACCGCGGGCACGGTCAGGCCCGTAATGTGATTCAATTGGGCGATTGCCGCTATATCGGGATCTTTGCCCTTCGGCGGAAAGTCGATCACAACCGCCTTTAAGTCTATATCGCCTAAGTGCGCCAGTGCGTATATGCAGGCCAAATCCCAGTGGTCGTCCGGATCCACATGCGGACGAAAGAGGTCGGTTGCGTGCAGAACGGGAATCTTGCGTTGGAAGCTATTGCGCTTATCCCCGAAGGCAACATTGGAAGATACCGCTGCCAGGGCGACGCATGCGGCCTGGCCAAGAAGACTCCTGCGAGAGATGTCCGACATAGTATTGCCTTTCGTCCCTACTGCTCTATCAAGCCTCAATTTATGGATGTCATTGCGAGTCCGCCTGTGGCGGAAAGCAATCTCTACTATTCGCAGGTCGGAGATTGCCACGGCCTTTGAAGGCCTCGCAATGACGATTCCTAAAATTTATATGTGCTATAGCACCAAGTTGCCAGCTTTCAATGCCCGGCTGGCACGGCGAGCATCGAGCGTCACGGTTTTCTGCGTGCGCGGGCCAGGAGCTTTATCGGGACCTCTTCTATCGGAAGTACTAACTGCAGACGATTGACAATAAACCTCAAATAGTTGTCGTCGAATAGGCCGGGCTTATTGACAAACATTAGAATCGTGATCGGATTGATGGCGACCTGCGTGACGTAATAAATCTTCGCTCGGCCCGCAGTTCGCCGTTTTGGCCCGCTTGTGGTCCGCCTCGGCGGGGCCTTTCCGCTTACGGCGGACTCGAACGCGCTGTTCAATTTCGGAGTCGGTATCCACGTGGTGGTCTGCTTGAAGATTTCCGCGGCCAAATCCAGGACGCTCTGGATATTTTTTGCCTCGGTCGCCGTGGTAAAGGCGATCGGCGCATACCTCAAGGCGGGCATCAGCTTCCAGAGATAGTCCTCATAGTCGCTCGTTGCGGCGGAATCCTTGGCCAGGTCCCATTTGTTCACGACTATTATACAGCTCTTATACTCTGTGACGATAAGCCGGGCCAGCGTCTTATCGACTTGAGAGACCGGCTCCGTCGCGTCAATTAGAAACAGCACAACGTCAGCCCGGCGGATGGACCGCTCGGCGCGAACGTGGCTGTAGAACTCGATGGAGCCGCTCATGCTGCTCTTCTTGCGCACCCCGGCTGTGTCGATAACGATAATAGTCTTGCCGTCTTTTTGAATCCGAACATCGACAGCGTCTCTGGTTGTGCCCGGCGTTTCGCTTACGATCACCCGTTCGCAGCCGGCCATTGCGTTGACCAGGGTGCTCTTGCCGACGTTGCGCTTGCCCACAATCGCTATCTTCATAATAGGCTCGGCGGGAGTGCCCGGCTCAAGGTGCGCAAGCTCCTCGAAGATTCTATCGAGCAGGACCGATTTATTGATGTTCTCGAGCGCCGAGATGCACAGGAATTCACCGAAGCCGAGCTTGGCGAACTCGCCCGCCGTGGGAAACATCCTTGCGTTGTCGGCCTTATTCGCCACGCCGATTACGTTAAGTGGGCCTGGCCACTTTCGCAGGAGCTTGGCAATGGTCTGGTCCAACGGGACGACCCCGTCGCGAATATCGACCATGAAGAGGACCAGTTGAGCCGACTCGATTGCCTGGAGTATCTGCCGCTCGATATGCTCGCTGAGCTGGTCGGCATCGACTATGCCATAACCGCCCGTATCGACAAGCTCGAAGTAGCGGTCGTCCCTGCCTATTAGCGTGCTGACTCTGTCCCTCGTTACGCCCGGGGTCGGCTCGACGATGCTTATCATTTGCCCGGCCAATGCGTTCAAGAGGCTGCTCTTGCCGACATTCGGCCGGCCTATTATTGCCACTACCGGTAACGCCATATCTTATTCACCTGCCCGCCGCGGCGGGCTCTACTACTCTGTGGCAGTCGCATCTCCAAGTTGTCATTCCGCACTTGATGCGGAATCTATTTCTCCAGAATCTGGATTCCCGCCTTCGCGGGAATGACAGACCACAAATCCAAATGTGGCCGAGTACTATTCGACTTCGATGATACCTTCGGTCCACTGGACCAGCTTATATTCGTTTAATTCAACGTCGGCGGTGAAAACGTATATTCCGGGCCGAATCGATGCGTCAACGAGAACGTCGAAATCGAGTGTGCCTAAAGCCGACTCAGTGCGCGGAGGGATAAGAGTCGAAGCCAACGCCCTGGTGGGCCGCCCGGCCCCGGCGGGGCGACCCGGCTTCGTGCCAAATCCGGGCGGGACGTTCAGCGTAACCGTGAACCTGCGAGGCCCATCGGAATGATTGAACGCCTTGAGGCTGACTTTGACGGTTTGTCCGGGCTTGGCTTTCACGGCGTAGGGGAAGAAGCGAATCCATCCTTCGTCGATGCCGTAGTTGGGTTCGTCCCAGGGGAAGAGCTCCGAGAGTAGTGCTCTGCGTTCGGTCAGAGCAGCCGTCATAAGGTCGAGCTGGGCGGCGCTGAACGCGAAGGGCTGGACCACGTGCTCGTTAATCAGCAAGGTTCCAGCGGACATTCTTCGGACCAGGGCGAGGCAATACAAGTAACCTATATGCTCGTGCAGAAGGTTGCGATTGAGCAGGCAGTAGTCGTCGATTCCCGAAGGGGTGAAGGAATCGCCGATGAAGAAGATCTTCTGGGCTTGGCCATCCCTTGCGGGATCGGCGCCGTCTTTCTCGACCAGCAGCGCATCGTGATAGATTGTCTGGCCTGGAAAGTCGTGGAAGGTGAAGGTGAATTCCTTCCATCGCATCTTGTGGGCCTCCGGCACGGCGGTGATGTCCGCGATGGGGTTGGGCGTAAGGCAGGGCAGGCGGTATTTGCCGGGGTCCTTCAGGATGTCGATTGAGGGGCCGGTTGCATAGACCGGGCAGTTGAACTCCGCCAGGCACGCGGCGACGTCGTTGGTGTGGTCGTCGTGATAGTGCGTGATGAACAGACCATCGAGGCCGGTTACCTTTCCTGCCTCTCTCAGCTTGACAATTTCTTCGACTATCCGCCGGCTGCCGCAATCTATGAGAAATCCGGTGCGGTCTTTCGAGACGATCAGGCGTGAGTTGTCGATCGGGATGATCCATTCGGGGGGCTTGTCCTGGATCACTTCGGCCCAGGGCATCCAGTTGACCTTGGGGTCGTCGCCGAGGACTCGGCGCGCGAGGACGTCGTAGCTGTCTTTGAAGTACCATCTGCCGGCGCTGATTGACAGGTAGTTTTCATAGACTGCCCGGAGTCTTTTTATCAAAAGGTCAATGGCTTCGGCGGGATTGCGGATGACCGGTCCGCGGGCCGGGATGAGGATGTCGCAGTCTTGGTCGGCGACTTTTTGCAGGCTCTCGATCAGCTCAGGCATGCGTCCGGCCCAGCCGTGGTAGCCGCCTATCTTCGCCTCGGGCACGGCGTCCTGAAGGGAGTACAGATCGAACAGCTTTCCGTTGCCGTAGATGATGTCGCCGACGAAGCCGTACTTGACCCCGTCGATTTCGATGAAGTATGAGACGGCATGACGCATATAGCCGGGCGTATCGAGGACTTTGATTGGGATGTGGCGGTAGATGAGGGCTTGGCCTTCTCTGACGGTTTGGACGGCCTTGAAGGATTTCGTCAGGATCTTAGTTCCCTGCTGGGCGTAGTCGTGGAACCGGCGCGTGGTGAATTCATTCCAGAACTGCTCGACGTTTGTGAAGTTTTCCGCATCGGCCTCGGGCATGATAGCCGTTGCGCCTTGTTCGACGAGTTTTCGCCCCGCCCAGACGACATCCCGCCGGCTGTGCGTGAACAGCACCATCTCAGCCTGTGTAATTGTGCCGTCTGGGTCGCCATAGACGACGAAGCGGGCGTTGTCCTTTTCGACGGCCACACCGTTGACCGGTCCGGTAATCAACCAGACGTGATCGCTCAGTTGGACAGCCTCGCCGGAATAAGATTTGCCGGCCAAGGACATGACCAGCAGAAGAGCAGCGAATGCGGAGATTATGTTTCGCATGGACTCGCTCCTAATACGGCACGAATTTCATTCGGTTGGTTGGACCGATGTTCCCTGATGACACTATAAGCCTCATCTTCAACAGAATACCAAGCGGATTCTGATAATTCAAGCTCATTCACACAGCTTTAGTGGAGGTTGGCTTGGGACTACTGTTTTCCTGGGATGGATACCGCTTATCGGACGTCGCGCACAGGTGGATTTTGCTTGACTTACGGGCCTGAATTTGATACGATACAGGGTGTGTCAGGGAGGGCGGCTCCGCCGGAGGCGGATCCGATTCAATCGTGTATATGGAGTATCTCGGATTTTTGTCACATCCGGAGGCATCCGCGATATGGGTGATGATGCGTTTCGAGTTCTCGACGCCCAGTTGGAGCGAATGAAGCACAAGCTTGTGCGGCTGGAATCGTTGGCCGGGGGCGGCGACGATTACGCCGCAAGGCGTCCCTGGCGGGACATTGCTGGCCCGATGCGCGAGCTGCACCGCAAACACGATGAGCTTCTGTCCATCGCATATCGGAACTTGTCGGCCTGGGACGTTGTGCAAATTGCGCGTCACCCGAAACGGCCCGGCCTGATGGATTACCTGGACCTGATAGCGACCGATTTGGTGGAGCTGCACGGCGACGGTCTATACGGGGACGACAAGGCGATTGTAACTGCGTTTGCACGGATCGGGCTGCATCGAGTTCTGATTGTCGGCCACAACAAGGGCAGGAGCCTTTCCGAGAAGCGGCAATGCAATTTCGGCCATGCGCACCCGGAGGGGCATCGAAAGGCCCTTGAGAAGATGAAGACGGCGGAGAAATTCGCCCTGCCGATAGTATGCCTGATCGATACGCCCGGAGCGGACCCCGGTGCCGGCTCGGAGCAGAGGGGCCAGGCCGGGGCTATTGCCGTCAATCTAAAGGAAATGTCGCGGCTGCGAGCGCCGATTATATGCGTTGTGATCGGGCAGGGCGGCTCCGGCGGCGCCTTGGCAATCGGGGTCGGCGACCGTCTGGCCATTATGCAGTATGCGTATCTATCCGTTATTTCGCCGGAGGGTTGCGCCTCAATACTGCTCGGCGATTCGGAGCAGGCATCGGTTGCGGCCCAGGCCCTGAGGCTTACAAGCAGCGAGCTGCTGGACTTGGGGTGCGTTGATACAGTAATACCCGAGCCTTTGGGCGGCGCACATCGCAATCCTGCGCTCGCCGCACGCTATCTTAAAGAGTACCTGCTGACGGAGCTGAAGTCTCTATCGGGCTGCAACATCCCAGAATTGCTCGACAGACGCTATGCGGCCCTTCGAGGTTTTGGCCGCAATATGGTCGGACGTTGAAAGAAAAACCGTCGTAGAATCCATAATTTTTACTGAAGGACTCGGCATTGTCGCAAGAAACCAACAGTCATAAGCAATTGGTTCGTAGGAGCCTGTTTCGCACGATTTCGCGGAGCCTGATTCGCCAATTGTGCGAAAACGGTTTCGATCTCGCCGAGGCGGTTGACCTCATAAACGAGATGCTCGGGGAGGTCGTTTCGCTCGGTCTGAAGAAATACCCGCAGGCGGACGCGGCGAAACCGAGCCAAGAACCCGCCGGTGGCGGGCCGGTGGCGGGCCAGTACGCCGCTGCGGACGATTTGGACGCCTTGAAAAGCAACGGCAAGGTCGATATCGATGACGGCGCGTATGTTCGGGCGCTGCGAAAAAGCGATTGCAGCACTCTAAGGACCTGGCAAGCCGACCCGGAGATTGCCGCATCCCCTGCCAGGCAGAGGCTGGAGTGGCTTTTGGCGTCGCAAGACGATTGGGATTCGCAGCTTCAATTTACGGATCTATTTGTTATCTGCCGCAAGGGCGACGATCAGGTCGTAGGCTTGCTGGGGTTCACTGAGATTGACCGCGAGACAAAGCAGGCGGAGTTCTCGAAGATGATTGGCGAGCCTTCCGAGAGGGGCAAGGGCCGCGCCAGAGGCGCGACAAAAGCCCTGCTGAACTACGGCTTTGACGTGCTCGGCCTGAACAGGATATACCTGCATACGCTCGACGGCAATCTCAAGAATATAAGATTGAATCAGTCTTTGGGATTCCAGTTTGAAGGATTGCTGCAGCAGGCCGTCCGAATCGATGGCAAGCTCAGAGACGTTGCCGTTATGGCCCTTCTCAAGTCGCAGCATCGCCCCGCCGACCCGTCGAAATAGCGCCGGCATCCCGGTCCGGCTGCTACCCGGGCCTCGAACTGACCTGTGTGCTGCTTACGCTGTGCCATAATAGCCTCCAATTCCATGCTACCATACCACAGCAACACTACCTTATACACTGGTCCGAAAAACCGGGAGTATTATAACCCGTATTTAATGACCACACACAACGATGTCATTCCTGCGCAGGCAGGAATCCATCTTCCTGGTAATGAAACAGCATCCGTGTTAAAATGAATTGTAACAGAATTCTTAAGCGATTTGAAGTGCCAAAACCGCCAAGCTACGGCAGGCTCCGCCCTGATGAGAAGGTTCCGCGACAATGAAATACCGCCCGTGATCCCGAGCGAGAGCCGAAAACCGAGCCGACGAACCAGGATCCGTAGCTTTACCTATCATTCAGATTCGCCGCTGCTAACCCCAAGTGAACGGGTTTAAGGTCGATAGATCATCGGCTTTTACCTTGCTCTCGCCAAGCAAATCTTTCCGGATGGCAAGAAAGAGCTCATTGGTTAATTCGCTTTCCTTGTCTACATCGGGTTCCTTGTCGACTCCGTGTCTCGCCCAGGCGCCATAAGCTTTGATGACTGCGTCGCTGGCATAGAGCAATAGCTGGTCACGCGCGAGCAGTCGTTCCATATCTGCTTGTTTCCCAGAGACCTCTTCGTCATGCATTATCCGAACAGCGGTTTCTGTGAACTCGCGAAGGAAGGTGGTGTAGGCCTCCCGTTTTCGTTCGGCGATCTTGAGTTTGTGCTCCCGGTTTCTTTGAATGAGGTAGGGAATCACGGCTCCGAACACCGCGATGAGGGCTACCACGATTTCCTTGTATTCTGACATCATCTGACTATCTATCGCACGTATCCGCATAAGTTGCGTCTATGCACGCGTATCCAATTACGCCCTCCGACGATTCGAGATTTTCTCACCTCGCTTTGTGGGGCCCGTGCCATATCGACCAGTAACCCTGCGTCACGCGGCATAAATCTCCCTCGCCGAAGTGAGTATCTCGCGCCTGAAAATCGGATTCGGATTTTCCTCAACCGCTTCCTTACTAATCAGGTCAACCTCTCTACCCAATAGCTCCACCAATTCATCCTCCATACGATAATGATCGAACATACTCCACTCGGCATCCTCCGCGAAGATTGCAAGCAGGTCTATGTCACTGTCGGGTCGCAGCTCACCTCGTAGTGCCGAACCAAACACCGCCAATCGGCTTATCTTCCACCGCCGGCAGAATCCCACGAATCTTTCCGGTGAGACGCCTAAATCCATCGGCCTCATCTAAATTCTCCTATAAAACCTTGTACGTCTCTCATATTACGTTTATCGGCTTTTCTCAGCAAGTCTCTTTATTCGGCACGGAATGGATTTATTTTGAAAACACACGTTCTCCATCCGCCCTGCCTTAGAATGCTTGCAGATCAAAAAATCTTTTGCCTTGACGCAATCCAGCCCAATATGTATCATGTATTTACTGACAGAATCTGGAGGAAACACAAAATGCAAACGAATCGACGAGAATTGTTAAAGATGGCCGCGGCAGGGGCGGCTGCGATGACAGTGCCCGCGTATGCGGTCGAAGCAAAGAAAGAACAGAAAAAGGGCGAAGCGAAGGTCCAGAAAGCGATACCGCGGTGGCGGGGGTTCAATCTGCTGGATATGTTTACTATGCGCAGCAACGGCGACTGGGCCGAGGACGATTTTCGCTGGATGCAGGAATTCGGCTTCGATTTTGTTCGCCTGCCCTGCTGCTACCGCCTCTGGATACAGGATGGCGACGACTATAAGATTCACGAGCCTATACTGGAGAAGCTCGACCGTGCCGTCGAATTGGGCGGCAAATACGGGATGCACGTGAGCATCAACTTTCATCGCGGGCCCGGCTATTCGGTCAACCAGGAATTCACCGAGCCGCACAATCTCTGGAAGGACGCCGAGCCGCTCAAGGCCTTCTGCTTCCACTGGCAGATGCTGGCCAAACGCTACAAAGGCATCTCGAAGGAAAAGCTTAGCTTCGATCTTATCAACGAGCCGCCCAATGTCGGCGACAGAATGAGCCGGGCCGATCACGAGCGAGTGATCAGAACGGCGGTGGCGGCGATCCGCGAAGTAAGTCCCGACCGCCTCGTTGTCGCCGACGGCTTGAGCTGGGGTAACGAACCGATGCCGGAAGTTGCCGATCTCGGGATCGCGCAGAGTACGCGGGCGTACCAGCCGATGTTTATCAGCCATTACGGCGCTTCCTGGGTGAACAGCAGGGACTACCCCGCTCCCGCCTGGCCGGGCAACGACTGGGACCGAAAACGCCTCGAGCAGCATTACGCCAAGTGGGCCGACCTTGCCAAGAAAGGCGTAGGCGTGCATTGCGGCGAGGGCGGGGCGTTCAACAAGACCCCGCACAACGTGGTCCTCGCCTGGCTGCGGGATGTCCTCGAAATTCTCACCGGCCACGGCATTGGCCTGGCGATGTGGAACTTCCGAGGGTCGTTCGGGATTATGGATTCGGACCGAAGGGACGTCCAATACGAGGATTTCCACGGCCACAAGCTCGACCGCAAGCTGCTGAGCCTCTTGCAGGAATTTAAGTAGCAGTGCTTTGTTACCCCCTGATTCAAGGGTTCGTCGTTGCGAAGAAGTCCCGCAGGGACGACCGTGGCAATCTCCTGGGCCGCGCGCCGAGGGAATCTCCCCATTTTCTTGGCAGGTCTCATGGCTCTGTCTTCAGTATTTCGTGCAGGGGGTTGTCGCTGTCTTCGTATTGGAAGACCTTCTCAATCGGCACGGTGAACGTCCGTGCGATCTTGAAGGCCAGGGGCAGCGAAGGTGCGTATTTGCCGGACTCGACGGCGATTATGGTCTGCCGCGTGACGCCGACGCGGTCGGCCAACTGCTGCTGGGTGATTTCGCCGTTCTCAAAACGGAGCCGACGGACTTGATTTGTAATGGTTCGACCTCGCTCACCAGAACTCTCACTTTTCGCCATCTTCGCCTCCTCGGCCGTATTGCACCAGTATCGCTACCGAATATGTGAAGAATGTGCAGGTGGCGGCTGCTCCGAATATGCTGGGAAGCCAGGTGACCGAGATTGAGGCTTTCGGGCCGAGAATAAAGAAAGGAATCATACACACTGCCCCCACGACCAGATATGATGCGCCGAAGCTGGCCAGTGCCGCCCTTCTTTTTATCTGTTTGTCGCGCTCGTCGAAAGTCACATTCCCTTTGTCTTTGCCGAAGATCAGAGGTCCAAACCCCCCGATGCCTGCAATGCTCATGAAACCGAGACCCGCCAATGCCTTGGGCATTCCGACCTTGAAATACCCTACGGTAAACGCGATGCAACTAAGGACCGCACCCAATGAGATTGTGATTACCAATAACCACGCAATTTTCTGTGCCCTGTTCATAATAGTACTCCAAAACCAAGCTCTATACCCTGATTCTCATTCCAAAACGTCCCTGCATGACTGACTCTAAAACATTTCCATCGTTTTGCCAATGTAAAGTGAATCGAACTTAATGTAACATCACCTTTACATTATGTCAAGTAAAATATACATTTTTGGAAAAATTCTTCCATTTCGCGTCCGGTCGGTATTCCTGAGAGTATGTAAGAGCTTCAAGGGCATAAGGTTACGCACCAAGCGTTGCGAATTGCAGCGCGGCGGTATGCCGAGAATTCGGATCTCTCCGCCCGGGGGAATCTTCTGCTCCAAATCGCGGGCGATTTCCGATATATTAAGGCGATGACGCTAATTGATATGCGAACAAAGCAGTGTATTTTTTGCGCTGAGACTATCCAGGCCGACGCGATCAAGTGCCGGTTTTGCGGGGAATTCCTCAATACGAGGAAGGCCAAGGCTCTAATAGAGGCGGCCGCTCGGCCCCAAGAGGACGCCAATGGGGACGGCCAGGGCGACGACAAGATCCTGTTTGCGGGTCGGCCTTCGCTCTGGGGGATCGTTGCGGACGTGGCCATAGGGGCGTTTTTCTGTGCTATAGGGGGTCTTTTGGCTGGGTTGTCCATAGAGCGGATATTGGGCCTGGAGTTGACTGCCGGCCAAGCGGGGATGTTCGCCCAGTACAGGGTACTTGGGGGATTGGGGATTATATTGGTTGTTGTCTCTATCCTCGCGGTGAAGGTTGCTCGCCTGAAAATGATATATTACGAGGTCACGCCGGACAGGATCGAGTGGAGCAGGGGCATCCTCGACAGGCGGGTCGATAACCTGGATATGTTCCGCGTGGTCGATCTGAAGCTCCGCAGGAGCCTGCTGGACTGCATCTTGGGCGTTGGGACGGTAAGACTGGAAACGATGGACAAGACGGATCCGAAGTTCGAATTTGAGAAAGTGCGTGACTCCCGGCGGCTCTACGACGTTATAAAGAAAGCCAGCCTTGAAGCCGACAGAAGCACAGGCGTTGTACACTTGGAATAACGAGCCCTACCATCGGCTCGTAATAAGGAGGGCATTACGATTTTCCTTCAGGAGTAGATTGGTTTTGGAATTGGCTTGGATTTTGGAATATTTCTCCGGCAACCTGTTCAACAATCAATTGGGCTATCGGCATTTCCGGGCTAAGCATGAAGGTTGTCGGACTCAGGTTAATCATTTCAAGGGTGAGTGTGCCATTCCAACCGGGATGGACTGTTGGTGCAGTGAAATGTACAAGCAATCCACACCGCGCGCGGCTGCTCTTGCCCTCAATCCGGGCAGCCAAATATGGCCTGCCCTTGTCGGTTGGTAATCCAATTTTCTCCAACGTTCTGGCCAGAATGAATTGCCCCGTCTTTAAGCGGAACGGTTGCACGTCTGACAGAGTACATTTTCTGCAGTGTTTGGAGATGAAATCGTGCAGAACCCCCGGCTCCGTCAGATCCTGGTCAAATGGACCAGGTTCCGGAATCGAGATTTCGTAGCCTAACTTCAGGTCAACAGAGTGGGTATCGTATGGACAGTACTTCACGCGAAGCTCTGGCTGACGTGGTGAGGGCTCAGGTTCGATCACGAGTCTCCCGTCATCCAGGGCTTTCTGGATTTCAAGGTTTGAAAGGATCATCTATTGATCTCTGATCTGATCCGCTTTGACCGTTATTGTCCGGCCGTTCTCAAATGTTGGCTGGGGAAGAGTGACCAATAAAAGGTTGTCTTTCCGGGGACCAAGTATCACGCGAATGAATCCCCGGACAGGCTTGCCCGAGGGAGGTTCGCCGGTGAACTTCAAGTCTTCTTTAGGGGCAAACAAAGAGAATTCGGTCGCGTCGAACATTTTACCTTGAACGGCAAACTCCCCAGTAAATTGACCTGGAGATATTGTGCAATCAAGCCACTTTTCCATAATTGGCCCTTCCCATTTTTTGGCTAGCCCTTTTCCACAGAGCGTGCATCTATGTTTTAATGCAGCCTAAGGTATCCGGCCCGCCAAGTCAAGAAGTGCGGCTTCTCCAATCTACTTTTCTTGCTCAGCATTTTTCGTGGATTATTAGCTTCTTCTTCATTCTTATTCCTCCTGGTGCGGAGAAGCCGCCTAATCCGTTGTCGGAGCGTAAGATACGGTGGCATGGGATGATCAGGGGCAGGGGGTTCTTTGCGAGGGCGTTTCCGACGGCTCTTGCGGCGTTGGGTTTGCAGATTTTTTCTGCTAATTGGGCGTAAGTTATTGTCCGGCCGAGCTCTATTTGACGACAAGCAGTAAGGACGGCGGTTTGGAATTGGGGCAATTCAGTCAAATCGACGGGGATTTCCGGGCCTAAATCCACCGCGGGGCTGTCGAAGTAGGCGCCTATCTGTTCCTGTAGCTGCTTTGAGAAGGAGCGGTTGAAGCGGGCAAATGGGAGGTTTCTGAGGAGGCAGGCCTTGATTTCTTCGTATTGCGGACCGGGCAGGCAAGTCCGCAGGAGGCCTTTTTCGCTGCCGGCGATGCCGAAATGGCCCCATTTGACTGGGAAAATCACGTAATTTACGGGTTTTTGCATTTTTTTGGCGAAATCCTACATTCAAAACATTTCTAATTGGCCAAAATCATTGACGCAAGGGCAAAATTCTGTTAAATGTACTGGTTTCTACAGAAATCGGGTGCAGATTATCGCAGCGAATGGGTTTGAGAAAATGCCCTATGCTATGAGAAGTATGCCGACGAGACTATTGTTTTGGGAGTCTGTGGTTTTGCAGCCGGCAGGCTGACGTTGGTTATTTGGCTGATTAGTCTATGTCTCTCGACGATCTAAGAAAGAAGATAGATGAGCTCGACTGCCGGCTTGTGCAGTTGCTCAACGAGCGCGCCCGCGTGGTAGTCGAGATAGGCAAACTAAAAGACAAGACTGCCAGACCCGTTTATGCCCCGGACCGTGAGAAGCAGGTTTTCGAGCGGATCGCGCAGGCGAATAAAGGTCCTCTGCCGGACAAGTGCCTTGTGGCAATTTGGCGGGAGCTGATGAGCGGGTCGTTCGTCCTGGAGCGGCCTTTGCGGATAGGGTATCTTGGTCCGCAGGGCAGCTTTAGTCACACCGCCGCGATGCTGAAGTTCGGACAAAGCGTCGAGTATGAGCCCGTGACTGATATCACGAGCATCTTCGAAGAGGTCAGCAAGGGTCACTGCAATTTGGGGCTGGCGCCGGTTGAGAACACGATGGGCGGCGGGGTGATAGAGACTCTGGATGCCCTGATAGATTCCGACGTGAAGATTTGCGCCGAGATTCAGATGGCGATACACCATAATCTATTGGCGAAGTGTCCGCTGGAGGAGATCGAGAAGATTTATTCCAAGCCCGAGGTATTCGCCCAGTGCCGAAGCTGGCTCAGTGCGACGTTCGAGGATGCGCAGACTATTGCCGTTGCCTCGACGGCGCGTGCGGCTCAAATGGCGGCCGAGGAGCCGAAAGCCGCGGCTGTCGGATCGAAGATTGCGGCGGAATTGTACGGCCTGAACGTTGTCTGCGAGAATATCGAGGACATGGCCAACAACGTGACGCGTTTCCTCATAATCGGGCGAGAGGATGCCAAGGCCACCGGCGACGACAAGACAACGATACTGTTCAGCACGGCGCATAAAGCAGGGGCCTTGTCGGACGTGCTGGATGTCTTCAAGCAACACGGCATTAACCTGACGAATATAGAATCCAGGCCCAGCAGGAGGAGGGAGTGGGAGTATTATTTCTTTATGGATTTCCTTGGTCATCGCACTGAGAAGCGTGTGCAGACTGCACTGGAAAACGCCCGCAAGCATTGTCTTCAGTTATCGATATTGGGCAGTTTCCCGAGGGCGACGGACCTGCTTTAAGCGAGTCGGTTGCGGGGAGGGATGCAATCGAAGAGCTGAAAGATTTTGGCTTATGGATAAGAAGGCATAATCAGGAGAGCTTTATGAGAAAGCCGTTTGTGGCCGGTAACTGGAAAATGAACACGGACAGCCAGGGCAGTGTGGCGCTCGCCAGGAGCATCGCCGAAGGCTCGGTCGAGTCGGCGGGGCGGAATGTCGATGTGGCTGTTTGCCCGCCGTTCGTATATCTTCAGAGTGTGGCCCGCGCGGTCAGCTCCTCGAGCGTGGCGGTCGGCGCACAGGATGTCTTTTTTGAAAAGAAAGGCGCTTTCACCGGCGAGATAAGCGCTTCGATGCTCAAAGAGATCGGTTGCACGTACGCTCTTTGCGGACATTCGGAGCGCCGGCACGTAATAGGCGAGACGGATGAATTGGTCAACAAGAAGCTTATCGCCGCCATCGCCGGGGGCCTTCTGCCGATATTGTGCGTGGGCGAGCTGCAGTCGCAGCGTGAAGGCGGGCGAACGGAGGAGGTAGTCACCAGGCACGTAACGGAGGGTTTGGCCGGTCTAAGCGCCGAGAAGGTCTCGGCTGTAACGGTTGCTTATGAGCCTGTGTGGGCTATCGGGACGGGCCTTACGGCGACGCAGGCCCAGGCGCAGGAGGTGCACGCTTTCATACGAGAACTCCTCGGCGATCTCTATGACAACGAAACGGCTGAGGCGACGCGAATTCTCTATGGCGGCTCGGTCAAGCCGGACAATGCCGCCGAATTGATGTCTCAGCGTGATATCGACGGAGTGCTTGTCGGAGGGGCAAGTTTGAAGGTGGAAGATTTCCTTGGAATAATTCAGGCGGCGGTGTAGTCTCGGGCGAATCGTGCGCCTGTCAAGAGCAGATGTAATTTACGGGGAACAAATATGGTTGCTTATCCATTTTTGGCAGTCGGTTTCATAATGACCGCCGTGGCCGTCATGTTTTGCCTATGCAGTGTTGTGCTGGTGCTTATCATTCTGATTCAGAAAGGGCGGGGCGGGGGCCTCAGCGCGGCGTTCGGGGGGGGCGGC
>DATEBC010000099.1:0-3494 GCA_035288065.1 Sedimentisphaerales bacterium
GACGATGGCCCGGGAGTATGGCGGGCTCGGCGAAAAGTGTTGTAGGGTCGATTTTAGAGGCTTTCCTGGAGAATGCGTAGCCGCAGACGGACTGAAAAATAGTGCGGTCTCGCAGCGAGCCGTAGATAAACAGGGCTGTTCGTTGTTGAATCATATTCCGGTTGAGTCACCTCGCGTGCGGCCGTATTCGGCGAAGAATTATTTGGTCCTGCTGATCTTTCTGTGGAGCTTGAGCAGCTCTCTAAAGGCTCTCAAGACGACCCGGAAATCGGCACCGGTTTGCCTGCCGGCGGTTCGCGGGAGATGGTGGACGCCTATTTGTGTAATTGTGCAACCTTTTCGGGCGGCGCGGGCGAGTATCTCGGCGTCTATCAGCGCTCCGGTGCTGTTTAGCTCCATGCCGTCGAATATTCCTCTCTTGTACAGTTTGAAAGCACAGTCGATATCTCGTATATTCATGCCGAACAGGAGGCAGACGAGTTTTGTCCAGCACCAGCCGTTAAACCTGCGAACAATAGAGTCTCGGCGGTTAAGCCGATAACAGCTTACTATATCATAGTGTCGTATCAGGTCGAGCAAGGGCGGCATTTCGGCAAAGTCAAACTGGCCGTCGCCGTCGGTGTAGAAGATCAGATTCTTGCCGGCGGCCCTGATGCCCGACTGCAGAGCGGCGCCGTAGCCGAGGTTCGTAGGGTGGTGAATAACCTTCACAGCGGGGTCTTCAGCGGCCATTTTGTCGGCGATCCGCGCCGTATCATCGGAGCTTCCGTCATCGACGATGATTAACTCATAGTCTGCGTCAAGCCGGTCGAGCACTTCGCGCGCCTTTGTCACGGTCGGGCCGACGTTGTCTTCTTCATTATAGCACGGGAAAAAGACGCTGATGGAGATCGCATGTGGCCGGCTCGAACCCGTTTGAGGTTCCGCTTGGCCTTTGTTAGTCACAAGTTACCACCTCTTAGTTCGAGACAGTTCGTTTCGCTCACGTGAATACTCTTTCATCCGCGTATTGCAGGACTTGGCAAGCTCGTTGTCCTTGCGGGCAGTTGCCGTTCTCTCAAGGTGAATGCAGGCCAATCTGGCGGCCTCGAGCCTGAGGCGGTAGCCGTTCTGGCGGCGATATTTGTCCTGGTCTGCGGCAAACTTTTCCACCCAGTCGGCCAGCACTTTGGTTATTTGGCTCGTCAGCTCGGGGGACCTGGCGGCAACAAGCATAAACTCGAGCATTGGAGCGGGTGAAGGATTCTCGTCGAATGCCTTTGTCATCAGATCGAATCCAGTCTGCCTATCTTTTGCGTCCGGCTGGTTAAGCAAATGATGGCCAAGTACAAGATTTTTGTGAAATTCGTCCGGGTAAAGGGTGCGTCCGGTGCTTATTCCTTCAAAAAGCTCAGCGCCCTGCGGCGTATTGATATCGACGAATATTTTTTCCTTGTTATTGGAGAATACGATGGGCCAATCCCTGCTGTATTCGAGTCCTCTGGTGAAAGGCTGGTCAAACTGGGCGGCCGGCATCAGAACGACCCAGACATCGTGCTTCCTCAACTCGGCTGCAAGCCAGAGGCCGACGTTCTTGTAGTCGTCCACAGTGAGCATGGCGTCAAGCGACTTTCCGAGCGCCATGGCCTGGCGGGCGGCAGCCTGAACAGTAGGGCCTCCGGAAGTTATTGCGGTCCAGAGGTCAAAGGTTCGCCTGTCATAAGCGGCCTGGGCGCGGCCGTCCATAAACAACTGCAGCGGCGTCTTACCTGTATTGGGGTCCGGCTCCTGGCCAAATGCAATTGCGCCGCCCTCGGTCCAGTAGTTGAACATTTTGCCTTTCAGGTGATTCATTTTCATAAACTTTGTCGCATAGAAGGGCTTGGCGTCGGAGGCAGTCATTCGCATAAAGACGGAGGTTAGTTTGGGGTCATTGGGCCAGGGATCGAGGTAAACGTGTTTGAACTTCGTGCCCCACCAAGTGCCGAAGATAATCACGGCCATTGCACCTAACAAGATGAAAAAGACTTGCACTTCCTTGGGCATAGCAGGCACGGCCAGGCGTTTATGCCTGTGGAAGTTGCCCGTCGCGGCAATTGCACGGACGACCTGGTCGATTAACAATGCCAGGACAGGGCAGGCGGCGATGCCGGCAATAGGTATGAACCTGCGCGAGCGTATAGCCATATAAATGGTCAATGCGGCGATGAGGAGCATTGGCAAATCGAGTTTTGGCCATTGATATTCCAGGGCCTCGGTCGCTTTTCGTTTTGTGTATTTGCCGACGGACCCCGATGTCACTATCATAGTTACGATCCAGATCGCCAGGGCAACCCAGGCGATTCCATACATGACGGCGAAGGGCACGGCTGTCCCGACCGGGTTGGTCCACTCGAAGGCAGGATGCCACTCGTGTATGTCACGCCAGCGCTCAGCGTGTTTGCTGACGCTGATTTCGAATGTGTGGGTCAGGTTGGTGAAATGAAACGGATTAAATACGATAGTCGCCAGGATCGTGGCGACGTATGCGCCGATTATGTGATATACGCCCCTGGGCTTGATAGTGACGAGCCTATCCTTATAGAAGACCAGGAGGATGTCGAGAGCAATCACGAGAACGACGAAGAGAACCGTCGCAAGACTGAATGTGCCTTTGGTGAGGACAATCAGCACAAGGGGCCAGGCGGCGACATTGTAAAGAATTGCGGTTACTTTCTTATCGAAGCAGTTCAGGAAATGCAGGCCGATGAAGGGGATCATCATAATATAGACGTATATATATCCGCCGTGAGCGTTGCACCAGAAGACGGTAAGCGGGACGATGAGCCAGACATATAGCACGTTGCGATAGGTGGCGAGCGCGAGGACGAGCAGAAAGACGCCGACGAGCATATTTGAGAATCCGGCCGGGCGGATGTCGAGAAATGATCGCCCGATGAACAAGGCGAAACAAGAGAAGACGGCTGATAGGGCCGGGTTGACGCCCATCAGGACCCCTGTGTAAAAGACACAAGCGACAGTGATTATGTAAATGGCGAATTTCCAATAGACCAGGGCGTTTGAGGAGAAGCTGACGCCGTCGGCATAAGACGACTTCGGAACCAGCAAATAGAAGATGACGTGCGTAAGCCAGTTTTGATTGACCCAGCCGGTGGGATGCCATTTTTTGACGGTCTCGATACCGACCTTATCTGTGATCCATCGCGCCCAGGCGGGCCATTTTTCGATTTCCTCGGCGGTGGGGCCGGGTTTGTGTGAGTTTGCGCTGAAAGGCTCTATGGTATCGACGCCGTGGTTGACGAAGTGGCGTCCGCACGCCATTGCGACCCACGTGTCACCGGCGGCGACCATGCGGGTGCAGGCGTGGAAGGTGAATATCAGCATGGCGATCCAGCCGATGATCATTGGCCAGCCGGCCAAGGCGACGCGGATCGGCTGCTTTGGCTCCTGTACGGATATTTGCGGCTCATCCATTGGCAGAGGCGGTGGAGCATAGCCCTGAGCCGGCCGATTAA
>DATEBC010000100.1:0-2842 GCA_035288065.1 Sedimentisphaerales bacterium
GGGCGAGCTGATAAAGGCCGCCCGAGCCGACAAGCCAGCCGTTGAGCGCGCGAAAGAACGAGCCGCTGAGTATCTAAAGTCAAAAGGCACAAAGTTGGAGACGAAGCGCGAGTTTGTGGAGAACGGCTTCTTGTTGGAGCAAGTGTTCCGAGGCGTGATGAGCAAGGCAGGCTGCGGTGCGCTAACCATAAACGGATGCATGGGGACAATCATGCCCATGGCTGAGACCTCTGCATGCCTGACGTTGAGCCTGCTGAACGATGCCGGTTACCTGGCGTTTTGCGAGTCGGATTTCGTGGTGATACCGTCCGGCGTGCTCCTGGCGAACATATCCGGCAAGCCCGTATTCTTGAATGACCCGACATATCCACACGAGGGCGTTATAACGCTCGCACACTGCACAGCGCCTCGCCGTATGAGCGGAAACAAGCTGGATGCGGCGAGGATAATGACGCATTATGAGTCGGACTACGGCGCCGCTCCCAAGGTGGAGATGCCAAAGGGGCAGATAATGACGAACATCATCCCCGACTTTGCGTCGAAACGGTGGGTCGGGCTGTTGGGCGAGACGATTGAGACTCCGTTTATGGACATCTGCCGCGCCCAAGTGGACATCCGCTACGACTGCGACGATCTGCTGCTTGCCGAGAGAATGCCTGGATTCCACTGGATGAGTGGATACGGCGATTACACGCGAGAACTCGGCTACGCCATCAAGCGGCTCGGAATCACGTGGGAAAACCTCAACGCCTGACTTGAATAGTTGCGCTTATTTCGAGCAGCGGCTTTTTTCGATGACGCGTCGGCGTATAAAACACGAAAGGATCAGCCGAGTATGAATTCGGCAAGGCTATTTGTTTTTGTCGTAGCAATTTTAGCCGGTTGTCTTTTAGTGAATTCCACTGCCGCCGCAGCGTTAGGGGAACGTGCTGTCCCCGGAGAGCATCCGCGATTACTTGGTTCCCGCTCGCGTCTGCAGAAGTTGGCCACCGAGCGCAGCGAGGCGTACAAACGCGTTGTTCAAATCGCGCGCGAGTCGCAGGCCGACGACCATGAAAAAATGTTCTCGATAGCCCTGGTTTGCGCAATAGAGCAGGATGAAAAGCTGGGCAAGACCGGCGTGCAGATGGCGATGAATTATATCGACGGGCCGATTAGGGAAGGGCACGTCACCTTTGCCCACGACCTGGCTCGCTGCGCGATCGTTTATGACCTTTGTTATCCATACTGGACCGCCGAGCAGCGCAGTAAATTTCACGATTACGTGAACAAGACTGTCGATGCCAACGTTCGCAGCGAAGCGCACGTCTTTCACAACGGCTGGTACGGCTACAAGAACTGGGGAATCGGCCTGGCCTGCTACGCAACCTATTACGAGAACCCGCGCGCAGTTGAAATCCTGCAAACCCTTGAACAAGACTGGAAGACAAGAGCCGCGCCCGCTCTCGAGCTCGCAGGCGAAGGGGGCGGATGGGCCGAGGGCTACTATATCAATTACTTTCTCTACGAATGGCTCTTTTTCTGCGAGGCCGCCCGGTTCTGCGAAGGCAAAGACTACTATGCCGACGCCCCAGGCTTTTTTGAGAATCGCGCTATCGCAAGCATGTTCGAGGCATACCCCGGCATCGGCATTTACAGCTCGCGCAGGTCCGTGCCTATGGGCGATGGCGGAGGCCGGGTATTCGGCGGCGACCGCGACAAGGTCCTCTCCGCAAGAAGAATACTTGTCAACTATTTCCGCAGCGATCCCGCTCACCAGGCCGTCCACACGTTCAACGAGTCCACGCCGCGTTCGAGCGTCGGTGCCTATGCGTACAAGGACTTCCTCTGGCGCGACACCGCCGTCGAAGAGGGCGATTTGACGAATTTCAAGCTTTCGCACTTCAGCCCCGGCCCGGGCCACGTCTATGCCCGCAGCTCCTGGGATGAGGATGCGACCTATTTTTTCTTTAAGGCCTCCGACCGTTTTACGGCCCACCAGCATCTCGACGCAGGCCATTTCGTCATATACAAGCACAACGAGCTGATCGGCGACGGCGGGCACTACGACGCCTTCGGCTCCGCTCACGACGTGAACTATCACCTGCGAACTACCGCCCACAACACGATCCTCATCCACGACCCCGGCGAGACCTGGCCTGGAATCCGCGCGGGAAACGTCACCGGAAACGACGGCGGCCAGCACCACAACTGGCCCCATCACAACGGCGCCGTCACAGACCCCCAGGACTGGCAAAAGGACAAGAAGCTCTACGACATCGCCGACATAATCGCATTCGAGGATGAGGGCAATTATCTATACGCAGCAGCCGACTGCACAAGGGCATACTCGCCTAAGAAGCTCGATTACTTTACGCGGCAGATAGTCTTTCTCCGCCCCGGAACGTTTGTCATCTTCGACCGTGTCCGCTCGAAGGACCCGGCCTTCAAAAAGACGTTCCTCCTGCAGGCAATGACCACGCCCGTCCGCGAAGGCGGCCATCTTGTCGTCACCAACGGCAAGGGCCGGCTATTCATCCAGACCATCCTGCCCCCCTCCTCGGCTGTCCGCCTCGTATCGGGCGAAGACCTTTACAGCTACGGCGGCAACAACTACCCGCCCGACCGCGATACAGGCCCGGCCCCCCAATGCCGAATTGAAATATCCCCATCCGGTCCAAACAGCATTGACTACTTTCTCCACGTCCTGACTGCCGCCGACAGTGACACCAATTCAATTGCGCCGACACATTTCAATGCGGGTGACGCCGAAATCAGTGTAACCGTTGGCCGAACTGTGTTGACATTCCAAAAGGCTGTCCCCGCACTATCGATTGAGGCCCCGTAGCACCGCGTTTCATAA
>DATEBC010000101.1:0-3956 GCA_035288065.1 Sedimentisphaerales bacterium
AGTCGCTGCGAAGGTGAAGATATGCCTGGATGCCGAGGATGTCAGCGAGAAGAAGGTTGCCGAGATCAGGAGCTTATGCGAGCACCATAAGGGCAAAAGCCCCCTATTCGTGGCGATCCGGACCAGCAGGGGCAGTATCCGGGCCAGCGTCGATAAAAAGCTAAGCGTCAACCCGGATGAGGAATTCTGCCGAAAAATGAAACAGCTCCTCGGCGACGAGAACTTCCAGCTAACCAGATAGCCGCGAAGGATTCACTTGCTCAAAGAACAGCGGCCCCGGAGAAAAGAGCGGCTTTCCTCGCGCTAGGAGCGAAAGAGTTGCAAGAGTGCGAAGAAAACACCGATCCCGGGAAATCCTAAACGAGAAACCGTTCTTGAAAGAAAGTGATCGACCAGTACAATAGCTACAGGATGCGAAGACGCTTTCTTGTCTATAGCTTAACCAAGTGAAAGGACGAGCAGAAAGATGATTGAGAATATTCTTGGAATCAGAAATCTGGTCGGCGGGGCGGGATTGCTGCTTGCGATATTGGCAATAGGCGGATGCACGCCGCCCGACCGCGGAACTGGACTGTTCACGAGGGAATACCTCGTAGCCGAGGGCTTCGAGATTGACTGGACAGCCAAGCAGAAAGGCACGGCCTTTCTGGTCGAGGAGAAAGCAAACAAGGTTCTCAAGACGCTGTCGCTGGAAGAAGGAGGCAAGTTCACCTTTTCGGTGGCCGGCGTCAGCAGTGAGCAGCAGTTCCGGACCTTATTCGGGGTGAAATTCGCAGAGGCGGAATTCTGCCTGTATTTCATTCCGGACGGCCAAATGGGATTGAACGAATAACAGGGTTCTAATAATCGGATGAGTGCAATACAAGGCGACACCACGTTTGAAGCGGCTTGCAGACAAAACGAAGTCCTCCGCAGGATCGGGATAGCCGGCCGCGCGGCGATGACCTTCGAATTGAGCGACAACCTTCGCCGGATCGTCGAGGATGGGGTCAGGGACCGCCATCCGGATTGGGATGAGCAGGCAATTCGTTTGGAACGCATTCGTCTGATGTTGGGCGACGACTTGTTTCGGAGAGCTTATGGGAAAAGGGACGCAGGTTGAGTAATGACGACTGGAAACAGCGGCTTCGCGGCAGGCTTATTGTGCTTGACGGGCCTGACGGGTGCGGCAAAACGACGCAGGCCGGACTCTTGACGCAATGCCTGCAGGGACAAGGCGTGCCGACGAGCAAATTCCGCGACCCGGGCAATACGACGATCGGCGAGCGTATAAGGGATATTCTTCTGAGCCCCGAACACCTGGCGATGACCACAAGGACGGAGATTCTGCTGTATCTGGCCGCGAGGGCGCAGCTCTGGCAGGAGCGAATAGTCCCGGCCCTGCGTGAGAAGGAATGTGTGGTTCTGGACCGCTGGGTATCGAGCACGTTCGCGTATCAGGGTCATGCCGGGGGTTTCGGAATGAGCAACGCTATCAAGCTTGCAACGGATTCCCTGGCGCGAGTCTGGGCCGATTTGACCATAGTGCTCGACGTTGACCTGGAGACGTGCGCGAGCCGCATGCCGGGCAAACGCGACAGGATGGAGGCCAAACCCAAGAAATATCACGAAAAAGTCCGTGAGGGTTTTCTGCAATTGGCCCGCGAGCACGATGGTTTTCTGGTTGTCGATGCGAGCGGGCAGATCGAGACGGTGCACGCCAGAGTGATCAAAGAAGTTGAGGCATTCTTTTCATCGGGAGATTCGAGGGTCTGATGTCGCTGAAGGATGTTTTCTGCCAGGACAAGGCGGTATCGCTTTTGCAGAGGGCTTTTTGTGCGGGGCGGGTTCCTCACGCCTATATCTTCGCCGGTCCCGACGGCGTCGGCAAGTTCAAGACGGCGTTGGAGTGGGGCAGGCTGCTGCTCTGCAAAAACCCGCCCCCTGGGGGCGGCGTCGAAACGGCCGATAGCTGCGGGACTTGCGAATCGTGCCGGGCCGTCGAAGGCAACTCGCATCCGGACTTCAACCTGGTGTATAAGGAGCTGCTCGAATTCACAAAGGACGGCAAAGACAAGAAGACGCCGGTGGACCTGCCGATCGCGGTTATTCGCGAGTTTCTTATTGAAAAGGTATGCACAAGGCCGACGCTGTCGCAGAGGAAGGTCTATATTGTCAGCGAGGCCGAGAAGCTCAACACTGCCTCGCAGAATAGTCTTCTGAAGGTTCTGGAGGAGCCGCCGGGCTATTGCTGCATTATATTGCTGTGCACTCGTTTGGACAGACTACTGCCGACGACTCGATCTCGCTGTCAGATCGTTCGGTTCGGCCCCGTTGACGAGGAAAGAATCTTCGAGAGGCTTTCGCAGATGGGGCTTGGGCGAGAACAAGCGGTGTATTTCTCACGCTTGTCGCAGGGCAGCCTTGGTCTGGCCTGCCGCTGGGCAAAGCTCGAGATGGCGGACGCCGGGCTATATGCCGTCAAAACGAATCTTCTCGATGCCGTGGCGGAGCTAAAATTTGAGAACGTTCCGGATGTCGCCGCCGGTTTTCTGGATAAGAGCAAGGCGATAGCGGAGGCATGGAGCGAGCTCGACAAGGACACGAGCAAGAAGGATATCGACAGAATGGCATCCAAGAGCCTTGTCGGAATGGTTATAGCGGCTTTGCATGATGCTTTGAAGCTGGATGTTAAACCTGAAAACGAAGCCGTAAATTTCGATCAGAAAAAACGGATAGAAGAGCTGGCGGGGCGGTTTGCAGCCCAAGAGCTGGCGGCAAAGATCGCCGACTGCTACGAAATACTGCGGTGGATTGAGGCTGGTGTGAATGAAAAGCTTGTTTTTGAGCAGTTGTTGTTTAACCTGGCCGAGTCTGATAGAATGACCGTCTAAGCAATACTGTCCAATGATAATTGCGAGCCGAGAAAACATAAATGGCAAAAAACTCAGATAGCAAGCCTAAACAGGTCAGGAATAAGAAGTATATGCTGGTCCGCTACGGCAGGATGAATCTGCTCGGATTCTTCGAGCATAATGAGAGCAAGATACCTAAGGTCGCTACGGGCGTCGTGGTTAAAACGGACAAGGGCCTGGAGCTCGGTCATCTCATCGGGCCTTTGAATTCCTACCGAGGCGGTCAGTTCAGATTGAGCGAGAGAGATGTAGAAGAGTACTTCGGTGAGAGCCAAATCGATCTTCCTGCCGGCAAGGGCGGCAGGTTCGTGCGGTATGCGACGCATGCCGACACAAGCGAGCAGGAACACCTGCAGATAATCGCCAGAGATGAGGTCGAGTGCTGCAGGCGCTTTGTGAGGGAATTGAATCTGCCGATGAAGATAGTCGATGCCGAGCACATACTCGGCGGCGAACGGGTCGTTTTCTACTTCATGTCGGACAGCAGGATTGATTTTCGCGACTTGGTGAAGCGTCTTGCTCACGAATACCAGACGCGCATCGAGATGCGTCAGATCGGCTCTCGCGACGAAGCCAAGCTTCTGGGCGACATAGAAAGCTGCGGCCAGGAATGTTGCTGCAAGCGATTCTTGAGGATTCTCCAGCCCGTCAATATGCGGATGGCGAAGATGCAAAAGGCCACGCTCGATCCCGCGAAAATATCCGGGTACTGCGGACGTTTGAAATGCTGCCTGCGCTATGAGGACAACACTTATACGGAGCTTAAAAAACGGCTTCCTAAAAGGAACGCGTGGGTGACCACGAAGGACGGCCAGGGCCGAGTCGTCGATACCCAAATCTTGACGCAGTTGGTTGTTGTCGAATTCGACGGGGGGACCAGGAGCGCTTGGCCCGTAGAGGAAATTAAGGTGGTGGCTCAAAACCGCCCACCCGCCGACAAGAACCAGGCCGGTGCGAACAAGGAGAACGATTCCCGCGACGACACAAGAAATGCAACGGAGCAACGCGGCGGCAAAGGCGCACGCGGGAGCAGGAACAAGAGGTCCGACAACGACAAACGAC
>DATEBC010000102.1:0-3843 GCA_035288065.1 Sedimentisphaerales bacterium
GTAACGTGCGGAAACGTCCCCGCCCCTGCGCCGGTGGCAAGAGTAACGTCTTCAAACATTCCCCCGCCCAAGTTCTTATAGAGCACCGTCGTTTCCCCACTGTAGGAAGTCTGGTAGAAATCGAGCCACCCGTCGTTGTCGTAATCGCCGCAATCTACCCCCATGCTTGCCAGCGACTTGCCGTGTATGTTGTAGGCCAGCCCTGTTAGCAGGGCTGCCTCCTCAAACTTCCCCGTTCCGTCGTTCTCGAAGAGAAAGTCACAATTTACGTCATTGATAATACGAATATCTGTGTCGCCGTCGTTGTCATAGTCCGCGCAGACTCCCCCCATTCCCGATCCCTTCTGCTCGGCAATCCCGGACTCGATGCTCACGTTCGTAAATGTCCCGTCCCCGTTATTGCGATATAGGTCGTTCGGCTGGGGAGGATAATCCATCGGACCGGCATACATGGGAATCCCGCCTGAGCTTTGCGGTCTGTGGTTCTCGTATGTAAAGGCGACATAGTTGCCGACGAACAGGTCCAGGTCGCTATCCTTATCCATATCCAAGAACATCGCCGCCGCTCCCACCTTATTTCCGTTTGCCACCCCCGCCTCCGCTGTCGCGTCTGTAAAAGTCCCATCCCCATTATTGCGGTACAGAACATTGGGGCCGTAGTTGTTGATATATATATCAAGGTCACCGTCGTTGTCGTAGTCAGCCGCGGCAACACCGAGCCCAAATCCCGTATCGCCAACCCCCGCCTCCTTTGTCACATCCGTGAACTTGAACTTGCCGTCATTGCGATAGAGCGCGTTCGTCGGTGGCTTACTAACCTTCGTCCCCTTCAGAGGTGCGCCGTTGAGGAAGTATATATCCTCGTCGCCGTCGCCGTCGTAGTCAAACAGCGCTAATCCAGAACATAGGTTTTCGACGATGTATCGTTGCCCGCCGCTGCCGTCGGTGTGTATGAAAGTTATCCCCGTTTCTTTGGTCACATCGCTCAGCACGATGCCCCCATCTGTGCGCGCACAGACCGAAGCGGATAGCAACATTAGCACAGCGACCCTAACTCGCCCAGGATTCGATGCTATAGCTCGACTGATCATAACCTGTATTGCCTCAATTCATTCGTCGAATAAGATCATAATAACGCTGGTATTCTCTATTCCCAGGCTCCAGCTCAAGAGCCTTTTTGATAGCCTCCAGTGCCCCGGCTCCGTCTCCATTCATAACGCACGCCCTGCTCAATAATGAATAGTTGATCGCCGTCCCCTCTAAAGCCGCAGCTTTCTCCGCAAGCCCTTTGGCTTGCGCAAGCTCCTTCTTTATAGTTAAATACAGCAGGGCAAGCTTCTGATACCCGCTGGGACCTTGTGGCGCCAGCTCAATCGCTTTCCGGAAGGCTTTCTCTGCATCCTCGAACTGCTGCAAATCGACCGATAGACCGCCAAACTCAAGCAAATAGATCGGGCTTTCTATTGTCGTTTCCCTGATCTTCGCATATACCTCAAGCACCTTCGTCTGCTGACCGTTCTTTCTATACAGAGATGCCAGCTCCAACAAGCACGCAACATTTTCCGGATCAAGCTGTGCGGCTTGGTTTAGAAGTTCCTCTGCAGTGGGCAAATTCCCATTCATCCGGTATATTTGTGCTGCTCTAACGTAAGTCAAGGCCGACCTTTTTTGCGTCTCAAATATGTCATCGTATTTGATCTTGTCGGACTTAAGCTCTTCACGCGCTTCTGCCTTCACCCGCCTGAATGACTCCGAGTATTCCTTCGCCTTGTCCCTGTCGCCAAGCTTCGTGCAAACGGTCATAAGACCATAGTAAGCATCGGAATTCTCCGGATTGATCTTGACGGCCGCCTCGTAATTTTCCTTCGCCTTTTCGTATTCTTTGAGCTGTTGATATGATTGGCCGATTAGACAATAGGAGCGACTGGAGTATGGCGTAACCTGGATTTCCTTTTCAAGCGCCTCGATTGCTTCTGCCGGCCTGTTCAACATCAACATGGCCTCGCCGATGTATCCGTGCATAAGTTGAGCCTGTGGCTGGACTTCCAACACTTTTCGCCAGTGTGCGATCGCTTCCTCAAAATTACCCTCTTTGATACAGAATTCACTCATGGCAACGTGCGCCTCGGGCCGCATTGGATTTATCTTCAAAGCCCTCTCATAGTATTTAATAGCTTCAACAGCGTCACCATAACTGCGAAACATCTCACCCATTATAATGAGCGGGTTTTCATTACCGGGAAAGTCTCTAATCAAATTCTCAACAACCCTGAACTCCTCCTTTTTCACTGCTGCAATGCCTTCCTCAACATGCCCCGACTCCTCGGCTGCCGACGGAGCTTGGCCTTCTGTCTGCCTGGAGGATTCTTTCTCTTTGGGCTTGGCCACCCCGCCGTAGGGCGCCCATGGCGCGACTTGCGGGGCCTGTGGCCCAGGCGCCTTGTCAAGCAACAGTTTCAGCGAGAAAAGAAAGGCCGTCGTTGCGCATAAACCCAACGCAACGACCAAAACCCGTATAGCTTTACCACGCTTTTCCATCGCAGTCTATCCCAACCGGGAATCTTAGAGCACCTAACAAAATGCGAACTTCCCCTCTGTCATTCCAGCGCAAGCGGGAATCCAAAAAACCAAACGCGTCTGAGACCTCATTTTGTTACAGGCTCTTATATCTGCCGTCGATTCCACTTCATCTTGCCGAAGAATATCCCGATTCCAGCCATCTGTAAGAAACCCTGCACTAATGAATCGGCAATCGCTTGCCTTCACTTCCCTGCATCCGACAAAATAGGCCCTCTATTCATAAAGCGGCGCCTTCCTGATCGCGCAAAACACACCTTTATAGGACGACCCGCCGGGCCAACTGCGGAAACGGACGCTCGAACAACTTGTATCTTCCATGCGTCCATCAAGCTATATATTACCATCAATAGCAGCCAATGCCCACCAATTGCCTGCGATGTTTTCGCCCCCTCATTTGGCTCATTTCTGGTCGGTTGTGAGCCGGATTCCGCAGAATTCTTGCTCCGACCGTAATAATTCAAAGCCGTGCTTCTGCTTATTCCTCCCTTTCCCCTACCCGACGCGTATTATACTCTTGGCGGTAATGCCGCCGCTTCAAATCGTCGGGATAATTCTCATCCGGCCCGTAAGGGTAGTTGCTCATGGAGTGAAACGGAAGCGGCTCGACGGTATCGCCGTACGCTGAGTAAAGATCCATATCCTTGCAGAAACTGTCGGTCTTGAAAATAAATGACCGAACGCACCCATCAGGAATCGGCCCGAAGGAGTCGGATGCAAAACGCAGCGTCAGCTCTTCGCCGCGCCCCATAATCACATAACAGTCGTCCGCTTCTTCAACAAGTTCGGTTACATCCCCGTAACGCGTGTACTCTCCCGGCATCATCTTCCACGCGATGGCCCCATCGACACTGTCGTAATCATACAGCGTAGGATGACGCCCATCCGGAGAGTATTCGCGGGGATAACCCAGAAAATGAAGATCCGCGCTCTGAGCCGACATTTCACGAATATCAAGCCGGACGTCCTCCAGAATAGACGCGGCAAATATCCGGTCCCAGTACAACTCCATATTGCTGGAGACTCGAATCCGTTGGTCGCTTGGCAGCACCTTCCCTGTAACATCGAGAGTCATAATATGTCGGATGCCCGCCGGGTAACCCACCTCGTGATAAAGCTCGACCCATTTGCCCTCGCGAAATACCGAAACGCTCGGCGCCTGCAAACGCAAACCTGCCTGGCTGGCTGCAAAGTTCGTTGACGAGTACCCATACTCAACCCACCCGCAAAGAAACAGAACAAGCCGTGTCGCTGGCGATACACCCG
>DATEBC010000103.1:0-7952 GCA_035288065.1 Sedimentisphaerales bacterium
GACTTCTATCGTTTCAATCAGTTCACCCTTCTTGTTATAGACTCTGACGGCATTTGTCGTCAGATAGACGTTGCCCTTGTTATCGATGGTCATGCCGTCGGAGCCTTCCGGCGCAAAGAGTCTCTTTTCCGAGAGCGTGCCGTCTTTCCCGATTTTGTATGAAAAAGTCTTCTTGCCGCCGTTATCGGTGACATATAGCGTCTTGCCGTCGGGCGTGCCGATGACCCCGTTCGGGCGGACCATATCGTTGATTACGCGGATGACATTTTTGCGGTCCGGGGTCATATAATAGGCGTGCTCGCCATCCTGCTCCATGCCGTCTCTGTTGCCGTAGCGCGGGTCGGTAAAATAGATGCCGCCTTTCGGCGCGATCCAGAGGTCGTTGAGACTGTTGAACTTCTTGCCGTCGTACTTATCGGCCAGGACGGTTACCTTGCACATAGGGCAGATGGAAACCAGTCGTCGTCCGCCGCCTTCGCAGGCCAGGAGCCAGCCCTTCTTATCGAAGTAAAGCCCGTTAGAGCCGCCTGATTCCTCGCGGAAGGTCGAGAGCTTTTTTGCCTGGACATCCCACTTGTGAATTCGGTTGTTGGGTATGTCGGAGAAGTAAATATATCCATTCGGATCGGCGGCGGGGCCTTCGGTGAATGCGAAACCGCCCACAAGCTTCTCCACCTTCGCCCCCGGCGCCACAACACTTGCCGTCTGCGCACGGCAGCCGTAACAATACGCCAGCGCCAACAATAGCGAAAAACTAATCCATTTTTTGTTCATCTCGGACTCCTTTCTCTTTTTCGACAAAGGCTTCTGCAAAATTGCAGGTTAGGCCTACCCGCCTCGGCGGGAAAAAATCGTTTGTTGATTTGAGCGTCCTCAGTTACGTCCTGAGGCAGATCTTCTTCATATTATGGCTACCCGGCGGCAGTTGTGCAAGGTTCATATCTCGTATGTTGGATGGCGTATCTCGTGAAGCGTGAAGCGTGAAGCGGCGGGGTGGGGGGAATTGGGTTTGATTGGGTTTGTTTTGAATAATGTTCGTGGTTCACTGTTTGTTGTTCTTTGAGATAAGATTTTGTTGTTACTGGACTTATGGTCATTTTGCCCATTTTGACATTGGGTTTGTTTTGCATAATTGACTTATAGCCACTAAGACACGAAGGCACCAAGGAAATTGCCACAGAGAAGGCAGAGAACACAGAGAAATAGTCCATTGATAAGAATGGAGGCTCGGTGGCGATGAATTCGTGGCAAGATAGATAAGTTGAGAATGCAAAGATTAAAGTGCAAAGTGCAAAATTGCTGAATCCCGACCTCGTCGGGATGGGCGTTTTAGCTGTAGCTTCGTTCTCCATATCAACAATCCTCTATTTGTTAGATGTATATTATACATCAAAGAGAGTTGAGTGTCAAGTGAAATTTAACCGCAGATTCGCACGAATTTGGCACGAAAAGTGTTTAGACACGGATTGACACTGATTAACACTGATTGTTTAGTCGATTGTGGAAATGGCTGCTTGATTAGCGGGCGAAGGGGCGATATACTCGATGAAGGCTGGTTGAGATAGATGAGGCGAATAGAACGGAGAAGAAAAATGGGTGACTGTTAGTTTGGGAGAATTTTGTTTGTGGCTTGTTTTCTGCACTCGAAAATGACGCGGATTTGAGGGGAGTGGTCGAGCGTTGGCCGGATTTGTCCTTGGAACTAAAGCAGGCAATCGTTAAGATGGTGATGTGAGACGTTCATAGGTTAATTCAAGGGAAAAGTATGAACTGGGAAAAAGGTTCCAAGAGACTCGTTTGGGTACTATCCATAGTCATAGGATTCGCTTCTGTCTTATATTTCTTTAATTATTGGGGTAGCCCTGAAGATGCTCCGACAGGCCTTGCTAGATTGTTCTTAATCTGCCTCTGCGGATTTGGTGGGCCTTGGCTTGTCTATTTCATTATTCGTTGGATTATCAAAGGTTTCAAAGCTGACGTTCCTGATCGCAAAGACGAGCCGGAATCAAAGGAGTAATCGCTATGAATCGAAACTCGTTCGCCCCATTCGTATTGGTCATCCTTTCTGGGTGTGTTTCAGTGAAATACAATTATCAACCCCAGAAGACAGAGATAAGCGAACCACCACTGAACGTAGTGGTGACTGCTTACGTCGGCGACGCCATGCTTCGGCAGGGTGAATATACCGAGCATGATGCGATCTACCTTCGAGAAGACACAAAAGTATTTTCGGTTGGAGTCGGCGGCTACACCTTAACCCGGGGCTATTATCTAAAGAAGGGAGACAACGCGAAATCGGAGTTCTACCTTCCTGCAGGTGGTGAAGACTCAGGTCAAGTGATCAGAGGTGGGCTAACCGATCCGTTTGAGGTGATTCGTTTAGAGAAGAAGAGCGGAAAGCTTTGTGGTGTGTCCACATTCAATTTGGAGACCTGCAATGACAAGGCTGACTACGAAAAGAAGAAGTATCCGGTGGCGAGTCCGGATTCCTTCCAACAGACCCTCATATATAGTGGAAAAGTAGGGAACAAAATCAATATAGGCTATCGTGAGTTTTCGGGTAGTCTTGCAAGGCCAGCATTCAACAACGAAGTAGAATATGATTTGTCTGAGTCAAAAGTCATTGGGTATAAGGCTGCACGAATAGAGGTTATTGAGGCAACGAACCAGAGCATCAAATACAAGGTCATTCAGAACTTCAATCGTGCGAGGTACTGAGCTACTACAAAGCAGGTGGGAGGGTGACAAGAACCCCAGGAATACCGATACGGATTACCGAGCAGATATTCGAAGTGTGCAGGCAAATAGACCAGAGTCAGACCCCGTATTATGTTTCGGTGAAGCCTGATCCTGAAAGTCAAAGAGACGAATGTTTTTTCAACGTGAAAAGCAAAGTCGAAAAGGCTGGAGGCCAAATCGAGTTTGGATGGGCAATCTGGGAATGGCCGAACCTAATGGTTTGGGCCGATTTTCATGCTATCTGGATTTCACCAGAAGATGAGCGTATTGACATTACGCCGACGCCAGGTTTTGAAAAAATACTGTTTCTTCCGGATAGCAAACGCACTTACGATTACAATTGCAGCTACTACAGGGTTCCTCTTCGCTATTTCCCAGTTTCTAACGATCCTCTGGTAGCTGAACTAATCACGGTGAAGCAACAGCTTTTTGATATCGAGGAAGAACATTCGAGCGGGCGTGAGGTGATACTTGAAGGCCACGCGCTTGGACGCCGGGAAGAACTCAAACAGAAAGAGATTCTGATTAGTTTAGAGATCATGCTTCAATCCCAACCTCCACCTGACTATACAAAACCGGGGCGAAATGATCCTTGTTCTTGTGGAAGTGGCAGGAAGTTCAAGAAGTGCTGCGGGAAATAACCATGAAGAGAAAAGCGAAGAGTAAGTAAAATCGAGTAGAACTTATAAGTTAGGGCAGTCCGGCGGCGGTCACGCTGTGGAAACTAAACATCCAAAACAAAAGGGAGGCGATTATGGCAACTAAAGAAATTCGAGCCAACAAATTCGTGGTTGAGGACGGCAAAGGCAAGACCCGTGCTATGCTCCAGATGGGCAAGGAGGGGCCGTCTCTGGGGCTGGCTGACGAGAACGGCACGCTCCGTGCGTCCATCGGCGTCGGGAAGCACGGACCGACGCTGATGCTGAGTGACGAGAACGGCCAGCCCCGTGTCGGGATGGCGATATTCAAGGAGGGGCCCGGGCTGGGGCTGTATGACAAGAAGGGCAAGCTCCGTGCCCGGCTGGATGTAACCGAGGACGGGTTGGGTATGGCACTGTGTGACGAGAACGGCAAGACCCGTGCCTGGATGGCGATATTCAAGGACGGGCCGAGGCTGGTTTTATTTGATGAGAACGACAAGGTGATTTGGTCGGCCCCATAAAGGGGGGCGGATGGCGTTTTTACTTTTTGATGTCACGGTGTTTGGAATCGCGGCGTCATATCTTATAGAGCGAGAATGTAACAGTTAAAATTGGACTGTTGGAAGGGATGGATGGTGAACAGTAGAATACAGTTTGAGCAGCTTAGTCTTTAACGGTTCGTTCCGTTGTGTACTGGTTTCGCGTGATATTTATGTTGCCGGTCGCATTTGTTTGGGCGATGGCCTCCTTGCGGGCGGGGTGAAGGAAGCAGTTGTGATTTATCTCGACGCTCTGCCTGGGCTTGCCCCGAATGACAATCGCCCGCACGGATGTTGCTTTGAAGGTATTATGATGAATTGAGATGAGGTCGCCGGCAATGTCGGTGCCGTCGTTGCGGTCTGCTCCGCCGTGCATATCGAAGCTGTGGCCGTTGGCGTTTTCGAGGACGAGATTATAGCGGGCCTCGTAACTTGTGCCCGGTCGGCCCGTTCCGGCGATATGATGGCGGCACCAGTCGAAAAGGTTCGCCTCGATAAGGGCGTCGGACTGGTCCAGGCACACGCCATAGCCCAAGCCGCTTCGCTGGTTGTGGTGCATGTAATTGTGGTGAATGTGTGCCTTGGCGGCGCCGGCTTTTAGAAAGACGCCCGCGTGGCTCCAGCCCCATATCTCGCAGTTGTCCACCTCAAGGGCCGGGTACTCGCATATTATTCCGTCCGAATTGGGGATGCTGTAATAGCGGCCTTCCTTATGGAGCTTTTGCATTTGTTCGGTCCTGCGCTGCTGGTCGGGGCCGCGCAGGCGCAGGCCGGTGACGCGCACACCATCACCGCCGATGGAAAACAGAGGCGACGCTGCAAGCTCGCTGCTGAAAAGCAGGGCGCCTTGCGAATCTTCGCGTCCGCGTCCGCTCGCCAATGTCACGCCGGGCCCGATTACTATCGGCTTCTCGGCACTCAGGTCAATCTCGGCGTCGTCTTCGACATACACGACCTGAGGCTTCTTGGCGTTCTTGAGGGCATCGATCATTTCCTTCGCGGTCTTTACACGATAATCGCCCTTCGTCACCAGTGCGGCGTATCCTTTGCCTCCGCCTATCGGACTGCCCGTAGGATTCGACTCGGCTCCAAAGGTCTCGGAATCTCGAACCTTGACCTTAGCCAGATAGATGCTCGTTTTGCCCTCGTGGCTCGAATAGTAACTGACGTAAAGGATATCGTCGTGCCAGACCAGGCCCGGATAGCTGGTGTCGCCGCCGCTGGGCAGCTTGGCAAGTGTGGTCATAGTGCCGTTGCCGACGTCTATGTACGTCAGGGCGGTGTATGCTCCGTCCTGGAACATTCGCCCGGCGCCGATCCAGTGGCCGCCGGGTATCTTGATGAAATTGGGTCCGCCGAAGCCGTTGAATTCCGTTCCAAGGTCTCGCCATTGCCACTGTTTATAGTCTTGCGTGCTCACGCCTAACATCGCGCTGCTCGGCGAATCGCCGCTGCGGTCTCGGCGCATCAAGGCATAGCAGGTCCCGTCCTCGTCGAAACGCAACGTTACTTCGGTTGGGTATCCCTCGCCTAATAATTCGGGGACGTGCGATTCGTACTTGACGCCGTCGGAGCTGACGAGCAATTCGAGCCAAGGCTTGCGGGCCCCGGCGGCATAGGATACACCGTATGCCTTTCCGTCGCGCCAGCTAACCTGCCACATCCAGCGTCCCGGCTCGACCACAATCTGCGGTTTGCTCCAGTGAGTGCCGCCCTTCCAGGAAGTGCCGAAACTGACAAACGTACCGGTTGGCGCGCCTTCGTTGTCTTTCTTGCGCGGCGCCGCTCCACCTACCAGCATTAGCCTTGGCGCGAATACCATGCCGTCTGGCGTCACGGACAAATGAGCGTCCCGCAGGTCGTAGCCTTCCAATGAAATCAACGCCGCTGAGTTCCAGGTATCCGCATCCTTGGATTCGAGTATTCGTAGCTTGCCGTCGGTTGAAACGTGTCCCCTGCCCTCGCGGAACGCGCAGTAGAACTTCTCATCCCAGCGAATAAGGTCGGTGAACGCATTGTGGGGCGCCTTATCCCATATTTTTTTGACATCGAGGGTTTCTACCTCCAGTGGCGCAGACGCCGGAGCCGGCGTGGTTGAAATGCAGAGCGTTATCAGCACGAACAGGAGCTTAGTTTTCACGGCAAATCTCACTTACTCTTCAAACGGAGGGAATTATTTTTTTGATACGGATTTACACGGATTAACACTGTTATTCACGTGTTTGGATTCCTGCTTTCGCAGGAATGACAGATGCTTTTATCCTATTTTCAAAACTCCCGTTACGTTAGAATCTGACCCAAGAACGCCAGTTAAAGTTACTCATTGCAGCAGGTATCTATCGAATGCCTTTGACTCGCATCTTTATTGCGTAGAGGGAATCGGATGCGGTTATGAAAAGCGTCTGCATGTCCCTGCCGCCGAAGCATACGTTTGCGGTCCAGCCTTCATCGATGGCGATGTGCTCGATCTTCTCGCCCGCCTTGTCGAATACCGTAACGCCTTGTCCGGTCAGGTAGATATTGCCCTCGCTGTCGATGGTCATACCGTCCGAGCCCATCGAGCAGAAGAGCTTCTTCCCGCTGAGCGTGCCGTCGGGCTTTGTCTCAAATACATAAGTTTTTTTATCGCCGATGTCGGTTACGTAGAGCAGCCTGCCGTCGGGCGTTCCGATTATGCCGTTCGGCTGAACGAGGTCGTCGGCAACCCGTATGAGGTTTTTGTCCGGCGTCAGGTAATAGACGTGCTGGCCATCCTGCTCCATCGGGCCGCGATCCCAGTAAGGTCTTTTATAGAATGGGTCGGTGAAGTAAATGCCGCCTTTGGGGTCGATCCAGGCGTCGTTAGGGCCGTTTAGCTTCTTGCCTTTGTAATCCTTGGCCAGGATAGTGACATTGCCTTTGGGGTCAATCGACCAAAGCTCATTATTCAGGTCTGCGCAGGCGATGAGGTTGCCTTTTTTGTCAAAGTATAAACCGTTTGCCCTGCCCGGCGAATCGTGGAATGTGGAGAGCTTTCCGTCCACCGACCACTTGTGAATCTTGTTGTTCGGCTGATCGGTGAAGAAGACGTTTCCATCGGCATCAACGGCGGGGCCCTCGGTGAATGCGAAGCTGTCAGCAAGCAGGACGACTTTAGCTCCCGGTGCGATGACTGTTTTTTCCTCGGCGGCGTCTTCGCCCTTCACGGCTACAAGCTCGATGCCGTTTCCTGTCCCCAGATTGCGGGAATACTTCTTTTCTTTGGCATTGTTCCAGTGCTCGTGGACGCCGAGACTGGGCAGCCTTTTGACGTTGCCCTGATGGTCCGGGTCATAGAACGTTGCGGAAGGAGGATTATCGGCCTGGGCCGCCTCGTGGAGATAGTCATCAACGCCGAGTCTGCCTGCAGGGTCGTCCCACTCGGCCCGGACCATATCGAAGCCGACCGAGTCGATGGCCACCGGGTCCTGGGACGCGAGCAGGCTGGAGGTCCAGTCGCCGTCGAACGGGTGCGATTGCCACTTCTGGGGGGACTTGTCTTTGGGGTGTATGCCGCTGTACAATCCGTCGATGAGGTACAGGAGCGTTTTGCCGCCGAAGTGCGCGTGGCCCATCAAATCGACCAACGGACGATATATGCCGACCTGCTGAGCGAATGCGTTCTTGTGCATATCGTAGTAGCCGTCAGCCACGGGGTATCTTATCAGCGAGCCGTAATGGTTCTTCGCGCAGAGGGTGACGCCGGCGCCCGTGTGGGCCTTGAGATTCGCCAGATTGATGAGGTACTCAGCCTCGGCGAAGCAATCGGGGATGTAATCCTGGCTGACGTTTTGCGGGTCGCAGCTCCAGTACAGAGGCACCTTAGATTCTGTGGCCTTGATTCGCCCGAATTTGCCGCCTTGCTCGACAAATCGGACGTCGGGAAACTCTTTGTGCAGGATGTCGTAATACTCGTGGGCGATATAGGCGAGGGTGTCGCCGATGGAGATGTCGGCTTGCGCGACGCCCGCAGTAAGGGTTAGCTGCCGCAGCAGGGCGGTAATCATTTGCGGGG
>DATEBC010000104.1:0-3531 GCA_035288065.1 Sedimentisphaerales bacterium
ACATTCTGGTCGTATTCAACCTGCAGGACCGGCCGGCTGAGGTCTTCAAGAGTCAGTATAGGGTTTTCCGCGGGGCTTACAAGAAGCGGGATGTATTCCGTGCTCAATTCGCAGCTTCTCGGATTAGGCAGGTGGTGCATAATCCACCTGTCGAGCGTCTTCACGCCGTACTGGTCTTGAAAGTCGTGCGAAGCGAAGGGCCAGAGCTCCGGCGCGCTGGCGACCGTGCGGATACGCTCTCGGTCTTTGTACTCCAATATCAGGTTCGCGTAGAAAGACTCAGCTAAGGTCTCCCGTGAGAGCCAGAGATTCTTGGTTTCAAAGAGCCATCGAGATTTTAGACGATGGTTGGCGAAGACGGTTCCATGCTCTCCCTGGAAAGTGCAGTATTCAACAGGCTCGTTCACGAGGAAGGTCGGTACGCTGGGCGTTGTATCGGGCTGCGGGATTTCCCGAATCTGCTTTATGCTCAGTTTGCCTTCAAGGTCTTCCTTCTTGTATTCGAAATCGAGCAGGGGTCCTGATTTCCCGGTAACATTTATGAATTGTTGCGCTGCGGCGACAAGCAGCCGGGACAGCTCTTTGTAATCCTCATCCCAATCCAGCACCGTTGCGCCCAACTGCACGAGATTCGATGCCTGATCCAGGCTCAGGTACATGTCAGACCCGTAGCAAAGGACGGAGACTTCCTCCGGGATTGAGCCGTCTTCGGGATTCGCCACGGAGACGGCGCCCAACTGCGTGACCAGCTTTAGCTCCCAATTGTCCCCGTACCATTTTTCCGCCGTTGCGACGCCGTTGGCCAATTCGATTTCATCCGGGTAAGAGTGGTGAACCAGCAGGGCCATTCCTACGTCGCTTTCGTTTATGCCGTATCGCAGCCGCTCAAGGAAGGCGTTGTCGTTGTAAAAGCTTGCGAACACTTTTCTAATGGCCCTGAAGACGCCTCGCTCTTCTGAGTGGTTGGCATCGCAGATGCACGGCCCGCCGGCGTCGCCGTCCAATTCATCGGCAAGGCATCCGCTGTAGCTGTCGTAAAGGCCTGCGCCGGTGAAATAGTTGCTGTCCTCGACGTTGGTCGAGCTTCTGAATCGAATCATCCGGTTCGGGTCGAAGCCGTACTGTGGATCCTGCAAAACGGCGATGACGGCATCCTGCTGCTGCTGGGTAAAAGCGGTCAGGTAGGTCGTTGTAAACAGGTTGCGTACGTAGAGCAGGTCGGCGGACAAGGCGCCCATACTATATGGCGGGTAGGCGTAATGCGAAAGGCGGGCATTTATCTCCTCTCGCAGGGTCCCGGCGCCGAAAATCGTCTGATCGAGGAATTCGTTCCACAAGTCGAACGAAAATGCCGTTGCAACGGGGCAATTATCGGGGATGGCGCTGCGCAGGATTCCGAAGTTGGCCGCCTTGCCCCCGAAGTATTTGATATCCGAAGGCAGCAATCCATCGGTCGATGCGCTGTATGCGCCGTAGTGGGCAATCGGAGAAATCTCCAGAATGGGCGGCTCTTTGAGTTCGAGAATCTCCTGGATAGTCTCTTCGTCGAGAACGCCTTCGATATCGATAAGCCTGACGTCGGTATCGTACCATCCCTCAAATCCGCGAAGGACTATCCTGTGGCCCAGCAGGTCCCAGGCGCGGCCGACATCTTCAGCGAGGGCAAGATAGACAAAGGGCACGCCGTAACCCTTGGCGAGGATGGCGACGTGTGAATTCGGCGTTGAAGGCGAAAGCGAGATTATCCCCGCAACGAACGGAATCTCGGCGGGAACACCGTCTGTAAGGAGGATGTCGTTAGGCTCCAACTGGCCGGTCTGATAGGCCTGGTCGATATTGTCCCCCTCGAAGTATTTCAACTCGCCCAGCGCCCAGCCGCTGGAATAGACCACGTTGCCCGGCGCCCAGCGTGAGGTGGAGCTAACGGTGATGCCTTGCGATTCGAACCAGTCTATGTTCGCTTCGGCGGTGGCGATCTGTTCGTATGTTGGGAAGTAGAACGCCTGCACGTTAGGCTCGGCCAGGATGCTCGACTTGACGATTGCGAACAGCTCTGCGATTTGCTCTTTGGTGTAGGGGTCGCGGCGGACGAACTGGATGCCGTACTCCTGATAGGGAAAGGGCTCGGGCCAACCGGTATCGGGCGGCATAAGGACCGCGCCGAGGATGCCCTGCTGACCTGATTCATAGAGGGTGGCCTCGTCGAACTGCTCAGCCGTCATGCCGATAAAGGGCGTAACCAGATCGGCGGCAAAGTCGTAGTGAAACGCGTATTCCCGGCAATCCTGGAAATAGACAATATTGGGGTCGTAAGGCTCGGTGAGAATTGTGAACTTCACCCAGCGAGGCTCGCTGCTGATGGTTACAGGGGCGCAAAACGGCTCGCCCGGAAAGACAATCTGCTCCTTCCAAAACGGCGATGGCGGAATTTCGGCCCCACGGGCCGGGCCGCAGTATGCCGTGTCCGTTGCCACAAATGCAGCCAACCACAACCAAAAGACCACGAACGCCGCTGATTTTGCTGCCGTTCTCATCTGTCATCTTCCTCTTGCCGCCCACTGCCCAAAGCGGCAAATCTCGACCGGCCCGGAAATCAGGAGAAAGCCAAAAGGCCGTCGCCCAACCCCGGCCATCGACAGATAACAGTATATCCGATACTCCGCCGATTTTCAAGAAAAAAGATGACCGCAAGTGCAAAAATGGGATGCGCAGGCCAACACGATTACGCCAAAAAAAGCCCAGGGTTGGGTCATTCCGAGCGAAGTCGAGGAATCTATTCGAATAGCTCGCCTCGCCCTCAAGGGGCGAAGCGGTTCCTTATCTTGAGGTCGGTTTCTGTCAGACTCCTTAATCGCTTCTCCAGATTTCAATTCCCGAGAAGTTTGCCGCCCCGCCGGTGCTGGTGATCTCTATCGTGCCGTCGGTGATAGTCACGATCCAGGGTCCGAGGCGCCGCCACTGGCCCTGGACGCCGCTATAGAATTTTTCAACGATGAGCTGGCCCTGGATAAATATATCGAAGGTCTCCGCGTTGTTGTCCTCCCAGAGATAGGCATAGACGGCGTACCTGCCGGGCGGCATAGAAGTGATCTTGACGGACGGTTTCTGGTCCCATCGGAAGGAGTGGATCATTTTGGCCCGGTTCTCGTCGGTGGCGGGCCAGAGGCGGACGTCGGGGCTGTCGATGGGGCGGTTCTTGCAGATGAAGTCCGGGGTGTCGTCGCCCTGCCACTTATTGCCGTCGATCTCGATTGCGGGGCCGTTAATGTTTACGCCCCGGTAGAATTTCCACCTTCCCGGCCCGGTCGGGCCGCTCAGCCTCCTGATGGGCTTGTTTAGATATTCGGCATCGGGCCCTACTACGGTAGGGGCCTCGACCGGCTTGCCGCTGACCTTGACGATTACGCGCCGATACGCCGTCAAACTCGTGCTACGTAGAGTAGTAGCGGGCTCGCCGGAGTCTATTACCTCGAGGATAACGTGAATCGTCGTGCCCGACGCATTTTTCGGCACGACCACAGCGGTCTGGGG
>DATEBC010000105.1:0-8545 GCA_035288065.1 Sedimentisphaerales bacterium
TCGTAAATCAGGCCGGTCCTGTCGTAGAAAGGAACGACGGCGACCTGGCTTCTTGTAAGCCAGCTCGGCCAGCTTGCCTGCGGCGTCTTTCGCATATATTCCAGCCAGGCCTGCTGATTGATCGCAGCGTCGGCGTAGGCCTCGAAACCATTTCGATCCGCAAATTCTCGAACATCCGGAGGATTAACCCTGGAGTAGTCGATTATCGCCTTGGAAGGCAGCGACGGCGCAAGCTCCTCGATTTTCTTTTTGACATCTTTTATTACCGCCAGCGGATTTGACCCGTAGCGCGCCACAACCACGCCGCCGACGGCCTCGGCGCCTTTTTTGTCCAGAACGCCGCGTCTGGCTTCGGGCCCCAAAACGACCTTGCCGACGTTCTTAACAAGGATGGGGACATTTTCATTCACCTTGACGACGCTGTTTTCTATATCCGCAACGTTCTTGATAAACCCGACGCCGCGGATGATATATTCGACGCGATTAATCTCGATTGTTTGGGCGCCTACGTCGATATTGGATTGACTGACGGCGCGGAAAACATCTTCGAGCATAACTTCGTAGGCCCGCATCGCATCAGGGTCGAGGTCAATCTGGTATTCACGGACAAAGCCGCCCGCCGAGGCGACTTCACTAACTCCCAGAGCGGAGCGCAGATGAAGCCGGACATTCCAATCCTGAATCGTGCGCAGCTCATCGAGGTCCCAGCCGCCCGTGACTTGGCCGTTGGGGTCGCGACCTTCCAGCGTGTACCAGAATATCTGCCCCAGTGCCGTCGCATCGGGCCCGAGCATAGGCTGGACCCCTTGCGGGATTGTCCCTTCCGGCAGACTGTTGAGTTTCTCGAGTATCCTGCTTCTGGTCCAGTAAAAGTCCTTGCCGTTCACCAGTCGTTCGTACGCGGAGAAATCTTTGAAAATGATATAAATCGAAGAAAACCCGAACATCGAGCTGCTGCGTATTACCTTGATATCCGGAATTCCTAAAAGCGCGGTAGTCAAAGGATAAGTAACCTGGTTTTCAACGTCCTGCGGGGAGCGCCCGGGCCAGTCGGTGAAGACTATCTGCTGATTTTCGCCGATATCGGGAATCGCGTCCACCGCAACGGGATTGCGAGGAAATGACTTAAACTCCCAGTCAAACGGCGCAACATAAACACCCCATGCAATAAGAAACAGCGCCAAGAGTCCCACGACAAGTTTGTTGTATATGCAGAATCCTAAAACCCTCCCGACCAATGACTTCTGTTCAGGCGTCTGCTCCCAACGGACTTGCTGCATCTTGTCCCCTTTTCTAGTTCAAATAGACAATATCCCTGCACCCCGGCTCAAGATAGTCTCTTGCCCGTGATTAACGGGTCTTCTTGCGTTTTTTTAATCAGGCGTTTCTTTTACATCATTCTTTGAATTGCGGCAAATTCGCCGCATACTTTTCGGGCTCGGCTTTGAACTTGTCGATACAGGCCGGGCAGCAGAAATACACTTTCTGGCCCTTGTACTCGGTAAAGACGTTCTTATCGATGGGATTGCCGTCCATCACCGGGCAGGTAGTCTGTGCAATCGCCGCGACCGCAGCTGCCATGGCCTGGGCGCCGGCGGCGGTTGTGGCCGGCGTATTGGGCGAGGGCGCCGGTTCGGAATTCTTCTTGCAGCCGGGCAGCCCGATAAGTAGCAGGCCAATCAGTACGACAACAATTGACATTTCCATCATTGCGTCTTTCATTTTCGTTCTCCTTTAACAATGCAATTCGTTTTTCGGTTTAATGACTATGTTCATTATGACCTGTGGGCGCACTTGAACCCTGCGGATTCATCATACTTGGCTTTGCCTGGATCTGCAGGGCCGAGTCGATCTTGAAGTTGCCGTTGGTTACGACGGTCTCGCCTTCCGTCAGGCCGGACGTGACTATGTAAAAATCGCCTGCCCGCGGACCGAGAACGATTTCGCGCCCTTCGAAGGTGGGCTTTTCGCTATCCGGCAGCTTCACATAGACAACGGCGCGTTTACCGGTGATAAGAGCAGCCGACGCCGGGATGACCAGAGGCGCCTCATTTGGCGTATCGACCTTCACGTATCCGAGAGATTCGGTAGTCACTAAGTCCATACCGCAGATGTCGCAGACGTCTTTTTGCGTTTTGACAACGGAGGGGTGCATCGGACAAATCCATTTACCCGCCATTTCGGGGTCCATTATGGTTCCCCCCTGTGCGACTTGTGCCCGCACAATTGCCCTGACGAACATTTCTGGCTTGAGTTTGCCGTCGGAGTTGGCAACGTTTACGCGGAGCTTTACCGTTCTGGTCTTTGCGCTGAGGACGGGGTCTATAAAACATATTCTTCCCTTGAACAATTCACCCGGATATGCTTCGGTTGCGAATTCGACCTCCTGGCCGTACCTTATCCACACCACATCCGATTCGTAGGCGTCGAGCTTGACCCACAGCTCTGAAAGGTCGGCGATTGTAAAGATCGGCATCCCGGTATCGACCCAGGTTCCCTCTGTCTTGTGCTTGTCTATGACAATGCCGCCCATCGGCGCGTAAATCGTGATGTGGTCAACGGTCTTACCTGCCTTTTCTATATCTGCAATCTGCTCGTCGGTCAGGCCGCGGAGCTGCAGCCTTTTTCTGACTGCGTCGGCATTTGCGAACTTCAGTTTGTCCAGAAAGCTGTTACTGTCAGGTCTTGCGTTTCTCTCCGCTTCTACGGCTGCGAGCAGGGCCTGCTGGTCCTCGAGGAGCTGCTGGCTGTAGAGATAGACCATGTGGTCGCCTTTGTTGACCCGTATGCCTTTGAAATCGACGTAGAGGCGGTCGATTCGGCCTGGAACCCAGGCGGTGATGTCTTTGACCCGCGCCTCGTCGTAATCTATTTTCCCGACCATCCGGATCTCGGCGGTGACGAACTTCCTTTCGACGGCGGACATTGTTATATCCATAAGCCTCGCGACTTCATCGGACACGACTAATTGCCCCGGAGCACCCGTGACCGCGAGGTCGGTGGACATCGGGACCAGGGCCATCCCGCAAATGGGGCATTTTCCCGGTCCATCTTTGATAATCTGTGGGTGCATTGAGCAGTACCACTTTTGGGAGACAGCCGGCTTATTGGCGTCGGCGGGGGCTGCGTGCACGTGGTCTGCCTGCAAGCTGGATTTGAGCATGTATCCTGCGAGGAACGCTGCGAGCAGCAGGACGATGGCAACGGCTCTGCGGACAGCCGAGGGTATTCTATCGGGCCTTGCTTTCATATCAGTCACCTAAAACAGAATCTATACTAATCCTATAGGAGTTAGGTTCAATCAAAATCAGTTTTCCCAGCCGGTGTTGAGACCACAATGTCGGTGCCCGCTCTTGCTGACGCTGCCTGTGCACCGTCAACCCGGCGGCAATTCTCATCCAAACAGCACGAAAACGAGCAATCCGTGAGACAGGCCGAGGATTACCGCTATCGTGGCAAGCGTAACGTGTATTCTCCGGAATCTTCGTCCCAGCTTCCTGCGAAACAGGCCTGTTAGGAACGTCAAACACACGGACGACAGCGCTGCGATCCCGACGGGCTTCACAATCGAGAACCAACCGATGGCAACGCCGTTGTCGTGTTCGCCGTGGCTGCTCTCAGCAGCCCCGGCGGTTGCGAGCCGGACAGCGCCCAAGAGCACAACTGCCGACAAGGTCAAAAGAATCCTTGGCTTCATTCTGTCCACATCCATACTTGACTAAAAGTTCCCCTGCAAGGCAGGGCTATTTGTTCAAACCTTCGCCATGTTTTTCTGAGCCTGCGGTCCCGCTGGTTTTCGGCAGCGAGGTCCCTGCCAGTCTTTCGAGCTTAGCCAGGTTCTGGGCGTTCTCGGCGGCGGCCCGCTCATAAAGCAGCTCGTAATTGAGGAGCTTATTCTGTGCATCTATCAGGCTCAGGAAATCGATGGTAGCCGCCTGATAAGCAGACTCCGTGGCCAGTAGCATCTCTCTTGTTTTCGGTATTACGATATCTCTATAGAGGCGGATACTTCTGGCGGTGTTGTCGAATTCGTACAATAGCTGCCGGGCCTCGGCGCCGAGGGTGTTTTCGAGCTGGATTTTCTCCTGCCTTGTCCCCAATAACATTGCCCTTGCCTGGCGCTCGGCGGCTTTGTAACTCTCGGTCCATATCGGCAGGTTTAGCGACACCGTTGCGAGGATGGGGTCACCCGAAGCTGTGGCCTGGGCGGTGTCCATGAAGCTTACGCCGACCCCTATGTTGGGCAGGAATCTCTTTTTTGCAAGCGTTTCCGCGTTCCTCATGGCCTCGATTTCATAATCAACAGCTTTGAGGTCGGGATTGTTTTCAACAATCAGGGCGTAGAGCTTCGTGAAGTCGATTGATGTCTGTGGGTATTGGAGCGGTTGCGGCCAGGGCAGATTGGCGTCGGTGGGGCGGTTGAGGATGCTGTTTAGCTCGGCGGTTATTGCGGGCCTCAACTCTTTCAGGGACTTGAGGCTGTTTTCGAGGATGGCCAGCTCGATCTGGGCGCGGATGACGTCGGGGTGGGAGCTTGTGGCGCCGGCGTATTTTGTGCGGGCGACCTGCTCGAAGTGCTTTATCAGATCGAGACTTTCATTGGCGATTTGAATCGCTTTGGCCAGATAGCCATATTCATAGAAGGCGTGCTTAACCCGCTGGAAGAGTTCGAGCTTCTTTGCCTCGTATCTTTTTTGTGCGGCGTATGCGTTTGCCGCGGCCTGATCGGTTCGCGCCCTGATTGTGCCGAACCACGGGAACTCCTGCATCAGCTCAAACTGCTGCTCTGTGTCCATTTCTCTGATGAAATAGCCGTAGGTAAATTGCGGGTCCGGAAGCGCCTTGGCCTGGGGCACCGATTCTACTGCCGCCTTCCACGTCTGGAAGCTTGCCTTCAAAGCTGCGTTGTTCAGGGCTGCCTCTCGAAGGTAGTCTTCGAGGCTGAGCAGACTGTTGGCATCTGCCGGCAGTTGCGAAGCCCCCGCATAGGATGCAAGAATGAATACAACCACTCCCACAACGAAAACAGCCTGTTGCTTCATGTTCGTCATCCTAAGACCACCCCATACTGTCGTCATCTTACTGCATATCGGAAGAAACGCCACAAAAAATCACAAATCCAACATATTTCGACTACGGATTCTCATCCTCTGCGAGTTTGATGTATGAGCTTGAGGATTTCATCCAGCTTCCGCTCTTTTTCCTTCTCGGAGTTTCCCTTCACAGCTTCGGTTACGCAGTTTCGAAAGTGCTTCTGTAGAATCTTCTCTTCCACCCTGCCAAGGGCGCCCTTAATCGCATATATCTGGTTCAGAATCTCAATGCAGTATTTGCGATTCTCGATCATCCTCTGAACGCCGCGAACCTGACCCTCAATCCGCCTCAACGCAATCAAGTTCTTCTCATGGCTTGGATTATCTTTCATTCCTTGCCCTTTTAATGCCTACGCCAATATACCCCCTGGGGGTATATAAAGTTCAAGAAAAATATTTTTTCTTTCGAAATCTGCATCCACGCGGCACGCACACCAGCCAATTTAATGCGGAATAGGCAGAAATGCAGGATACAAGACAATTCTGCGTTATTCGGGCACGAATCTTAGGCCCTCGATTGCTGCGCCGTCGGGTTTTGTCAGCCGGCATCTAAAGCTCCACCCGCCGCCGTAATCGCCTGCGGGGCGGGCAAGCTCGAATACTACACGCTCGGGCGCATACAGCAGCGTTTCCGGCAGGGAAGTCGCAGTGAAATCAGCGTTGATCGTTGCGCCAAGGGATGAGGCGGACAACGAAACGACTGATACTATCGCCGCCAACAACTGTGCTGCTTTTGACACTTGCATATCCAGAAAGGGCCGGCGAACATAAGCGCTTAATAACCGAGAACTTAACAATCGTCCCCGAGAGGGCTCGAACCTCCAACCTTTGGCTCCGGAGGCCAACGCTCTGTCCAATTGAGCTACGGGGACTAAAACCACAGATTGTTATGACGCCCACATTATACCAGGGCGGCTCCGTTATGCAAGCATCTGTTACGCCCCAGAGAAGCCGGGTCGAGGCTTTGGAAACCTGCTGAACCAGCTTCAAAACACGCCAAAACACGGCTTCTGGCAAAAAAAGTGCCCGTTACCGGACTTTTTCCTTGACTTCTGTCCCCGCAATGTGATATATTGATCGCGTCATGGAGGAGTGGTGGAGCTTTTCCCCACACAAACGCCATTCGGACGGCAATTGCAGAGAAAGTCTGTTTCGGGATTGTGATGATGAGAAGAAGGAGTGTGGAAATATTGTTTGCGGCGGCAGTCTTATTTGTCAGTGAATCGCTGGTTATGGGTGTGATTGAGTTCAACGATGGTGGAGTCTGGAATATTGACTACATAATTCATGATGACGTATGGATCGACTATGAGTCCCCAGGGATGGGAACAACAGTAAACATACTTGATGGTGTGAGGATGCCTGCTGGCTGTGACCTCAAGAGCTTTGAGAAGAGCACCATGAATATCATTGGGGGGTCAACTTGGCGTGTTTGGCCCTGTGGCAACAGCCAAGTTAACGTTTTCGATGGGTCGATAGAATCCCTCAATGCCTTCGACAGCAGCAAGGTGGCCGTTTCCGGCGGGTGGATAGAGAACCTTTCACCATCTGGCAACAGTCAGGTTACCGTTTCAGGGGGGCACATCCACTACGCGCGACCCATCAATAGTAGCGAGGTTAACGTTGGAGGTGGAACGATAGATTACTTCTATTCGGAGCAGGACAGTCAAGTTAGCGTTTCCGGGGGCGCACTGATCGGTCTGCATGCCATTGGCAACAGTCGGGTTACGGTTTCCGGTGGGTCGCTTAGTTTCCTGAACATCCATGACATGGGGGAAGTTGTTTTTTCCGGCGGGGCCATAAAGTACAACGTTGCCGCCAGTGGGGACGGCCGCCTTGAGGTTTCCGGAGGGACGATAAACTATTGGCTTTCAGCAGAGGATAAAAGCGAGGTTATCGTTTCCGGCGGCTCAATTGGGGGACTTAATGGCTCAGATAGCAGTCAGATTATCGTTTCTGGAGGATTATTTGGAAAAGAAGTGGGGGTTTGGGATAACGCAGTTTGCACAATAAACGGCTCGGACTTTACTGTTGATGGAACAAGTGTTGGTTTTACCGAGCTTACGAGCATATTCGGCCTTAAACTTGAGTATGAACCATATCGACGATTGACGGGGATACTGTCCAATGGTGATTTGCTTGATAATGATTTCCGTATCGGGCACAGTGCGAAAATAATCCTAATTCCCGAACCGGCCACGCTCTTATTCCTGGGCATCGGCGGTCTAATGCTACGCAGACGCAGGCATGAGGTATTCTGAAGGGAGAGAATACATTCTACTGCTAATGAGCGGTAATTGTTCAGGAGGAAAAAGGATGACAGGCAAGCATGTGAGAATGTGGACAACTTTTCTTATTGTTCTGTCAACAACTGGCAACTCGGTGCTTGCCAACCTATCTTTTATTGCCGGTAGCGCCGGGGTCAGTCCTCCGCCATTCTGGGATAGCTCCTACTGGCACATAGAACCCGGCATGCAAAAGGGATTCCCGTTGACGGTCGTTTCAGGAGGGCCATATATACTCAAAGAGCTTGAAGCTGCCGTCTTCCATTACTACGGCGACTCGACTGCTTCTTTTTCCGTCAACGTTGACAACAACGGCGAGCCGGGAGATGCGATAGCCACAACCTTTATGACCGGAATAACTACGACTCCGCAAGTTGTGAATTCCACTTTTACCGAAGAAGTAATACTCCAGAGTGATACACTCTACTGGCTTGTAGGTAAGGCGGACGGAGAGGTCAACTGGAATCTTGGGGGGACTTTCGGGCCGGTAGCTTTTGAGGGAGAACGAAGCACATGGGTCGTTCAACCCAATAGGAACCTGGCTGCTTACGCAATACTTGGCTCACCCGTACCCGAACCAGCCACGATTCTATTGCTCGGTCTTGGCGGCTTGGCCTTAGTATGTAGAAAGCGTGAGATATAGTGAGTAGCACGGTAGGGTAGCCGATTCTTTCAGTCTCGCTGCTTGACCATACTCACCAAAGCCCTGATTGCCCGGTTGGTATGCCCCGGCGTCATTCTGGCGTTACTTTTTACTCGATTATCAGGTGAAGGCCCTGGGCAGCAAATATCCTGTGCATCTTTTCGTAGCACCGCTTAACGTGCAGCCGATACAACATCCGGTCGAATGAATCCCGCATCAGTCAAGCTCCTTAGCGTAGCCTTGCACAAGCAGCCCCGGAAATATCCGCAGCAGGTTCGACTTCTTGGCTGTTGCGGGTATCGGCTGCACGAGGTAGCATACTGTCTTTCTGTGTTCTGCGATGAATAGAATTCTTCCTAAGTTTGTTGGTCAAGCTCTTGCGAACGTCTGGCCTCTATACGGGGCGGCTTTTGCAATGGCCATTGGTCTGAGCGTGCTGTGGACAGCCATGCCGTTCGTCGTACGCAATATTGGCGGAACGGAGCAGGATGTCGGATACGTCTGGGCCGCCAACATGCTCGGCT
>DATEBC010000106.1:0-2904 GCA_035288065.1 Sedimentisphaerales bacterium
GCCGTGGACCGCTTCTTGGCCGACCAGTTGCTCATGTACATGGCCGTCTCAAACGCCGGCGCCTTGACGACCAGCGAGCTTTCCAACCACCTCCTGACCAATATCGAGGTCATAAAACAATTTCTCCCCGTCGAGTTCAAAACCATCGAGCAGGCCCCTCAATACCGTGTCTCCTGCCGACCTGCATAGAATACTACATAAGGCTGATTTCTCGCCACAGCGAACGACTCTTTCTGAAAAGTGATTGCACCGCACGTCATTGCGAAGGAGCCGTAGGCGACTGCGGCAATCTCGTACCGCTCGGAAGCTGGAGATTGCCACGTCCCTAAGGGACTCGCAATGACAAGCGTGATTTTACTGTGCTTGCGACCCACGCTTTACAAACATCAAATCCTGTGCCGGAAAATTTGGTCGCACCACATCGGTCCTATTCCAGTCAAAAGCCTTGCATAATGGCCCCCTCTCGGCTATACTATTGTGGATATGGCGACGCAATTCAGGTTTAGCACTTTGATCGAGCTTTTTAATAAATCGCTCGCTGCGCCGGGGCCCGCCTGCGGCGGGGACAAGGTATGTCTCGAAATAGTCAGGGCCGAACGCTCCGAGCAGCTCACGTTCGGCCAGCTAAGTACGCGCGTTCGAGGCTTTGCCGTGCGGCTCGCTCAGGGCCTTGCTGTCGGCGATAAAGTCGCCGTCCTCGGCAAGAACCGCGCCGATTGGGACGTTGCCTTCTGGGGAGCGGTTCTCGCCGGAGCCGTACCCGTCCTGATCGACCCTGAAAGGGGAGTCGAGGGCGTAATCGAGCACCTCGTTCACACCGATACCGCTCTGCTCGTGATGGCCGACGACTATCTCGACGAAGAATCCCGCCGGACGCTCAGAGATTTCACCGCCGATACCGGCCCCGGTTTAGTTGAAATGACTGAAGACCCGTTGTGCAAATCCCTCAGCGGCCTCAATGGCCCCGACGGCAAGGGCCTCAGCCTTGATGCCGCGCAGACCGACCAGTTGCTGAGAGGTATTGCCGACAAGGTCAAAGCCGAGGCCACCGCCGTTATTCTCTGCACCTCTGGAACCACCGGCGACCCGCGCGAAGTGGAGCTGACGCATACAAACCTTATCGCAAACATCGAAGGCGCCGTCGAGAAAATCCAAATTACTTCGAGCGACGTTCTCGGCCACATCCTCCCGCCCCATCACTCCTTCGGCCTGACCGTCGGCAAGCTCCTCGTGCTATCCGTCGGCGCAACCAACATATACACAAACAAGTACCGGCAGATACCGCAGCTCATCCGCGAAAAGGGCATAACCATCCTCGCCGCAACGCCGGCGCTGTACACCGTCCTGGCCAGGAAGATCGAAGACGGCTTGGCCGAGCAGAAGAGAAGCAAGCGCATCGTCAGACTGCTTGATCGTTGGCTTCCAAAACTCATCGGCCGGAGCATTGTAAAGAAGCAGGGCTGGCGGACAATCCGCTTCTTCCTCTCCGGTGCCGCGCATGTGCCCAAATGGGTCCTCAACGTCTTCTGGCGAAGGGGTCTGCTGCTCTACGAAGGTTACGGCACAACCGAGAACTCGCCGGTCTATGGCTTCAACGATAAGGTCTCCGGCCTCGGTTCGGTCGGCAGGCCCATCCCCACCCTCGACGTCAAAATCGTCAACGAGCAGAATGAGACTCTGCCCCCCGGCGAAAAGGGAGAGATAATGCTCGGCGGCCCCTGCATTATGAAGGGCTACTACAAAAACGAAAAGGCCACCGCCGCCGCTATCGAAACCGATGCCGAAGGAGTCCGCTGGCTGCACACAGGCGACCTGGGCTGCTTAGACGCCGCCGGAAACCTCTTCATCACAGGCCGAAAGAAGTTCCTCGTCGTCCTGCCCGGCGGAAAAAACGTCAATCCCGAACTCGTTGAGGCGGCGCTTTCCGAGGCGCATTTCGTCCAGGAGATACTGGTTGTCCCGGGCATAAGGAAGGACTCGGCCGGCGTGGAAACCGAGGCCGTCCACGCGATCGTCCGCCCCGACCTGGACGCGATAAAGAGCCAAACAAACCATTCCGAAGCAGACCTCATCGGCAAGCCCGAACTGCTAAAATCCATCGTCTGGCAGAGCATCAACCAATGCCAGCAGAAGAGCAGGCATCTGTCATCATACGAGAAAATATCGCCCTCCGGCCTCGAAATACGAATAGAAGAATTCCAAAAGACCTCGACCGGCAAAATAAAACGCCAAATCTACCTCGCCTCCTGATGGGCCGGCACTGGCGTTGGTTTCCCGTCTATTGTCCACACCGTTCAAAAACCACGACAGAGGCCCGACCGTAAGGGAGGGCGTTCGCCCCACTGGGTCTGGGCGGGAGCTTCAAGCCCACAATCGAAGACACGCCTCGGCGCGGGCCTGGTGATGGTCGCCGGCTGGACTCGTCACCACAACCCTCTTGCATATCCCGCACAACCCCGTATAATCATTGACATTGCCCGTGTGGCAGCAATGGTAGTGCGTGCACCGCACGCCGAAATAACTGTCATTGCGAGTCCCGGCGTGCCGGGACGTGGCAAGCTCATTTTGAGATTAGTGCTTTGGACCTTTGATTTTGTCCCGCCGGGGATCCCTCGGTGGATTTCGTATTTCGGATTTAGTGGTTCGGATTTCAATAAGTAGGGTGTGCACCGCACACCGACATAACCAACGATATGGAGGAACTCAAAATGTCACAAGAGCAGACAACTTTAATCAACGTCAACAACGCGAACACCTTGACTCGTCGCGGGTTCATGGCCGGCGCCGGGGCGGCTGCGCTGTCGTTCACCATCGCCGACCCGGCAGCCGTGCGGACCTACGCCGCCAACAGCAAGCTCAACCTCGGCATAATAGGCTGCGGCGGACGAGGAACCTGGATAACGG
>DATEBC010000107.1:0-6346 GCA_035288065.1 Sedimentisphaerales bacterium
ACCGAACGGGAAAAGGCGGTTCAGGAAAAATTCGTCTCCGGCATGGTTGACCTGACATCGCAAGTTAGGATGCCCTCGAATCAAATATTTTGAGGCAAAGGAAATTTTATTACTTGACTTCGATCTCTTCATAGGTGGTTATTCTTTTCTCAGTGTCTTCGTGGCTACAAGTCAATTACGCAAAACAAACCCAATTTCAGAAACAACAGAATCACCGCAACCTCTTTTATCCAAAAGACTTACACCAATATTCCGCTCCGCCCGACACAAAAAAACAAACCCAATCAAACCCAATTTATCGCGGCGAAGCCCGCCAACGGCGGGCCGAAGTCGGATCAAACCCAAACTTGCCGCGGCAAAGCCACACTCGAAGATCCGCCGAGCGGCATCCAGCATCAAGAATCCAGCCCAACTTACCACGCATCCAATGGCTCTTTCTCGCAAAACAAACCCAATTTCCCAAACGACGGAATCTCCTCAACCTCTTATACCCCAAAGACTTACACCAATATTCCGCCCCGCCACGCTCAAAAAAACAAACCCAATCAAACCCAATTTATCGCGGCGAAGCCTCGGGCGCAGCCGGATTCCCCTCCCCGATTCATCGTCCGTCGTCTTTCGTCTGTCGTCCGTTGTCGTCTTTCTACTCCTTTTCTCTGTGTCCTCGGTGCTCTCTGTGGCAGGAATTTTTCGCTTTTTTTGAAAGAAACTTGAAATATTCAATTGACGGATTGAGTCTTTTAAGTGGAATAGCCAACAGAAATGAATTATGAGGTCTTGTGAGCGATACATCCAAACAACTGAGTTTACCGGCGGCGTGCCCGCTTTGCGGGGATTCTATTGCTGTTACGCAGATCAAATGCGCCGGCTGCGGCAGCGAGATTAATGGGTCGTTCGCCGCCGCCGGGCTTGTTGGCCTGCCCATCGAATATCAGAAGTTCATCACCGTATTTTTGCGTCATCGGGGCAATATCTCCCAGGTCGAAAAGGAGCTGGGAATCTCCTACCCCACCATAAATAAGATGCTCGACAGCGTCAACAACGCCCTCTCCGCCGCCGCCGCCCCTCAGCAAAAGCCCCTAACCAGAAAAGAAATTCTCGACTCCATCGAAAGAGGCGAGATGAGCGTAAAGGAAGCAACCTTCATCCTAAAAAACCGAAAATAAGGAGGAAATAATATGGATCATTTCACCCCGGAACCTACCGCAATACCATCGTTCCTGCTCACCATGATCTCAATGCCATCGATCCTGCTAACCATCCTGATACCACTGGTCTGTTTCGTCGTGGTCCTGCTGCTGCTGAGGTTCGCAGCCAGGACACGTTGGCTCACAGCAATCGCAGCTTCCGCAATGCTGTCAACAATCCTGTGGACCCTTGGAGTCCGCATGATGCCGACCCCTTCGGACGCTCGATTAAAGATAGGCTGGGGGGTATTCCCTCTGGCCGCCGCCATCAGCGTCCTCGTCCTAATTCTGATCGTCAAATTCTTCCGCTGGCTCTTCACCACCGAGGCGGTGCAGGCCAATGTCAACACCGCCGAGAGGAGCAGAATACTCAAAATGGTCGAGGACAGCAAGATCAGCACGGACGAAGGCGCCGAGCTGCTCGACGCAATGGGCCGCTCAAGCGCACTGAGGGGCCAGGACAAATTCTCCCGCCTTGATATAGCAATGCTCGTTGGGGTCGCCCTTGTAATCCTCGGCTTCTTCCTGCCGTGGGCCAATCTTGGCAACCGCATGTACCAGGTAGGCCATCAAAGGGGCCCTATAGGATGGGCGGTTCTCATCGTCGCCATACTCTCGGCCGTGCCCATCTTCGTAACGCCCAGGGAGCTACTCTACAAAATCTCAATGCTCCAGATATTCCTGATCCTAGTAGGGCTGGCCTTGGTAATCAAAGAGTTGTCCGTCGGAGCAGACCAGGCAGGCACAATATTCTGCCTGGCCGGATTCTTAATAGCACTGCTAAGCTCAGGAGTAAAACTAAAAAGCCTCGCCGCTTAACTATTGCCGCGTTTCATAAATCTCGCTACTATAAGGCAATGAGATTGCTTCGTCGTCCCCAGGGGACTCCTCGCAATGACAATCTGAGACTTTCAGGCGTCATCCCTAAGGGATCTCATAGCCGCAATACTTGTGAAACGCGGTACTATGCTGATTTCTTCTTCTTTTTTGAAGTGGCTTCGCTTTTTGAGTCGGCCTTGGAATCTTTGCTCTCGCTCTTGTCTTTTTTGTCCGCAGCCTTCTCGCCGGTCTTCTCTGTACTCTTTTTCTCGCTCTCGCGGGTCTTCTCTTTACTCTTTTTCTCGCTCTCGGCGCCCTTTTTGTAGCTCTCGCTGCGATAATCGGTCTCGTAGAACCCGGAGCCCTTGAAGATAATGCCGGCGCCGGTGCCGATCAGCCGTTGCAGCTTGTTCCTGCCGCACTTAGGGCACTTGCGCAGCGGCCTGGCCTTTATGCTCTCAAGCCGCTCCAGTTCGCACCCACAACTTCCACAAGCATATTCATAAGTCGGCATAGCGATTACTCCGTATCATTTTCATCACAACGGCTTCTGCAAAATTGCAGAGTTCATTCTCCATCACACTGCTCGGTCCCCTCGTCCGCACCCCCGGCCTGCTCAATCTCGTCGCCATCTGCCGGCTCCGCGCAAGCGGCCCGTGGGGCTTGCGACGCCTGCTTATTGATTATCACCCTGCTGGGTCTGAGTACGCGGCCGTTGAGCACATACCCCTTCTGCAACTGTTCGAGCACGATATTGTCTTGCCGGTCCGGCTCGCTCCTGTGCATCATCGCCTCATGCTTCGACGGGTCGAACATCTCGCCGGCAGCGGCTATCTGCTCGACTTGGTGCGACTTAAGAATATCGAGCATCTGGTCGTATATGATCTCGATTCCCTTGACAAGCACATCGACGCTCTGAGCCGAGCCGACGTTCGCCAGTGTATGCTCCAAATTATCCAGCACCGGCAGAAGCGACGTGATCAGCCGCTCCTTCTGATAAGCGACGCTATCGGCTATCTGCTTGGGAACGCGCTTCTGGAAGTTCGCATAGTCCGCGCTGACCCGCTGCAACTGCCCGAGTATTTCCTCCTTCTCCTTGAGGACCTGTTCCATGGCCACCTCGGGCTCTTCAGCCTGGGCCTGTTCCGCCTCAGAGTCTTTATGCTTCTTTATCTTATCGTGTTTCCGTGTCATCAATGTTACCGAAACGCTTCTTGAGTTTTTCGAAGAACGTCGTGGCTTTTGGCGAGACGTGTTTGTTTTCCGTCTTGGCGAATTCCCTGAGCAGCTCTTCCTGCTGAGCGTTGAGCCTGCTGGGCGTTTCGACGACTATCTGGACGAGCTGGTCGCCGGTTCGCCCCGTTCTCAGGCTCGGCAGACCCTTGCCCTTAATCCGAAATACGCTTCCATACTGCGTCCCGGGCGGGATTTTCAGTTTCTCCGTGCTGTTCAAGCTGGGGACATCGATGGCTGCACCAAGCGCGGCCTGCGTAAAACTGATGGGGACAACGGCGACCAGGTTGCTGCCGTCACGCTCGAGGAACTCGTGCGGCCTGATCTTCACATAGCAGTACAAATCACCTCTGGGCCCGCCGCCGCGGCCCGGCTCGCCCTCGCCGGCCACCCTGACACCCTGGCCTTCGTGCACGCCGGGCGGAATCTTAACGCTCACCGACCTTTTCTTAGGCATTCGCCCTGTCCCCCGGCACTTCCTGCACGGATCGGTAATAACTTGTCCGCTGCCCTGGCACTGCTGGCACACCGAGACCATTTGGAAGAAGCCGCCGCCCCTTGCAACCTGGCCCGTCCCGCCGCACATCGGACACCGACCGGGTTTCTTGCCTTTGGCGCATCCGCTGCCGTCGCACTCAGGACAAAGGTCCTGACGTGTAAACTCGATTGTCTTTTCGGCGCCTGTAGAGACGTCGTTGAGCGTAAGCTCGACGGACGTTTCAAGGTCGTAGCCGCGACTGGCTGCGCTTCGCTGAGACCCCTTGCGGCCGCGGCCCCCGAATATGCCGCCGAACAGATCGTCAAGCCCGAACATGCTGAAGATGTCTTCGGCGTTTATCCGCGAGAAATCGTGCATCCCCGTTCCGCGCAGACCTTCGTGCCCGAACTGGTCGTACCTCTGTCGTTTCTCGGAATCGCTGAGGACCTCGTATGCCTCGGCGCACTCCTTGAACTTGCTCTCGGCCCCTTTGTCACCCGGATTCTTATCCGGGTGATACTTCATAGCCGAACGCCGGTAAGCGCGTTTGATATCGTCAGCCGAGGCGTCCTTATTGACGCCAAGAACCTCGTAATAGTCGCGTTTAGGCATAGTCGCGCCAAAATCCGAAATTCGAATATCGAAATTCGAAACAATACCAAAACCAGAATCTTAAATGCTTAAAACCCAAACGTTTGTGTCATTCGAATTTGTCCCGTTAGGGATCCCTTAGTGGATTTCGTATTTCGAATTTCGTGCTTCGTGCTTCCGCAGTCCCACTGCGGCGCAACACACGTTCAGGATGACCTGTTTACCTCACAGAACCGGCAATGGGCTCTTCTTCTTCGTCTTTGAGTTCGGTTACGAGCACGTCGGTGGTGAGCATCAGCCCGGCCACGGACGCGGCCATCTCAAGCGCGGTCCTGGCAACCTTCGCGGGGTCGATAATGCCGGCCTTGACCATATCAACGAACTGGCCTGTATTGGCATCATAGCCGAGATTCTTGTTCTTGGGGAGCTTCTCCAAGAGCTGTGCAACGACCACGTCTCCGGGCTCGCCTGAGTTATCAACGATCTGCATCGTCGGCGCCTTCAGGGCATTGATCACGATGTCGAAGCCGACCTTCTCGTCGCCCTTGACCTTCGCCCTGGCCTTTTCGACCTCGGGTATCGCCCGCAGGAAGGCAACTCCGCCGCCGGCGACAACACCCTCTTCGGTGGCCGCACGCGTCGCGTGAAGGGCATCTTCGAGCAGGTCTTTGCGCTCCTTCATCTCCGCTTCGGTCGGCGCCCCGGCCTTGATAACGGCAACGCCGCCGGTCAATTTCGCCAGGCGCTCCTGCAGCTTCTCACGGTCGTAATCGCTCGTGCTCTTCTCGATCTGCCCGCGAATCTGGTCGCATCGCGCCGTGATTTCCTTCTTCTTGCCGGCGCCTTCGATGATCGTTGTGGCGTCCTTGTCGATAACGATCTTCTTGGCCTGGCCTAACTGTGACAGTTCGATATTTTCGAGTTTCAAACCCAAGTCTTCAGTGATCACCTGACCGCCGGTTGCAATTCCCAAATCGCCGAGCATGGCCTTTCTGCGGTCTCCGAAGCCGGGCGCCTTGACGGCACAGACCTTCAGCACGCCCTGCAGACGATTGATCACCATCGCCGCCAATGCCTCTCCCTCGACATCCTCGGCAACAACCAGCAGAGGCCTGCCCACGTGGGCGATCTTCTCCAGCAGCGGGATAATCTCACGAACATTGGATATCTTACTCTCGTGCAGCAGGATATAGGCATCTTCGAGAACCGCCTCGAGCGTATTGGGGTTGGTCATGAAATAGGGCGAGATGTAGCCCTTCTCGAACTGCATGCCCTCGACGACTTCCAGCTCGCTGTTCATGCCCTTGCCTTCTTCGACCTCGATAACGCCCTCGGCTCCGACCTTATCGAACGCCCCTGCGAGGATTTCCCCCACTTCCGGATCGTTGTTGGCGCTGATGGTCGCGACCTTGGCAATATCGTCGTGGCCCTTCACAGGGACGCTCACGGACTTGATAAATTCCGCCGCGACCGCGGCCGCCTTCTTGATGCCGCGCTGAAGCGCCATTGGATTTGCCCCGGCGGTGACGTGCCTGAGACCCCCAACGTAAATCGCCTCGGCAAGGACAGTCGAGGTCGTCGTCCCGTCCCCGACAACGTCCGAAGTCTTGCTCGCGACCTGGTTGACCATTTTCGCGCCCATATTCTTGAACGGTTCGGGAAGGTCTATCTCCTTGCTGACCGAAACTCCGTCTTTGGTAACCTTGGGAGAGCCCCAGCTCTTCTGCAGAATAACGTTTCTGCCCGTCGGACCCAACGTGACTTTCACCGCATGGGCCAATTGACTAAGCCCCTCTTTGAGCTGAGCCCGCGCCGCATCGTTAAACATTAATTGCTTTGCCATATCTTTTACCTCGTATTATACTTCTCGTGTTTTGTGTCTTATCGCCTGTAACAAGATGAGGTCTCACTTGCATTCGGCTCTCTGGATTCCCGCTTTCGCGGGAATGACAGCGGGGAAGTCCTCATTCTGCCAAGCACTTTCATTGGCGAGACTATTTCTCAATAATTCCAAGGACATCGCTTTCCTTGAGAATCA